>JANPBE010000787.1:0-2801 GCA_031430295.1 Phyllobacterium sp. | reverse complement strand
AAGCGCCTCAACTCACCCAATGATGTGGTGGTGCGCCGCGACGGGACGATTTGGTTTACAGACCCGAGCTACGGCATTTTGACAGACTATGAAGGCGACAGGCAGACCCAAGAGCAGGACGGCTGCCACGTCTATTGCGTGGATACCAAGGGCGGCATCACCCGCGTGACCTCGGATTTCGAAAAGCCAAATGGGTTGGCCTTTTCGCCGGATGAACAAACGCTCTACGTTGCCGATACCGGCGTGACGCATAAATCCAATGGTCCCAAACACATCCGCAAATTTGGCGTGAGCGGCACAGTGTTGGCCGACCAAGGGGTATTCGCCACTTGCACCAACGGGCTGTTTGATGGTTTCCGTGTGGACATTCAGGGCCGCATTTGGACCAGCGCGGGCGATGGCGTGCATTGTTATGATCCGGACGGCACGCTGATTGGCAAGGTGCGCATTCCGGAGATGGTTTCAAATGTTTGCTTTGGCGGGCCCAAGCGCAACCGGCTGTTTATCACGGCGCGGCAGTCGCTGTATTCGGTGTTTCTCACAGTCAACGGAGCGGCAGCAGGATGAGCAAGCCCAACGTCGCATTTTTAGGAATAGGCCTGATGGGCTTTCCGATGGCGCGCAATTTATTGACCGCGGGCTTTACTGTCACAGCATGGAACCGGACCAAATCTAAGGCGCAGGCGCTGGAACCATTCGGCGGCAAAGTCGCCGACAGCGCACAAGAGGCCGTGAAAGGCGCAGATTTTGTCATTACGATGCTGTCTGACGGACCATCTGTTAGCCAGCTAATGTTCGATGAAGGTATTGCCTCACACATCAGCCTTGGGGCCACGCTTATTGATATGAGTTCGATTAAACCAAGTGAGGCACGGGCGCATTACGCCATGCTTGAAGGAATGAAGATCAACGCTTTGGACGCGCCGGTAAGCGGTGGCACCAAAGGCGCGGATTTGGCCTCGCTGGCAATTATGGCTGGCGGCGAGGAAAGCGCATTTAACGCTGCAAAATCAGTGCTTTCGGCGATGGGAAGACCCACGCATGTTGGCCCCGCAGGCTGTGGTCAAATTGCCAAATTAGCCAATCAGGGCATTGTGGCCATTACAATTGGCGCGGTAGCGGAAGCGATTTTGTTGGCACAAAAGGCTGGTCTTTCCAAGGGCGCATTGCGGGCGGCGCTGGCTGGCGGCTTTGCCGATAGCGTGATTTTGCAGCAACATGGCGGGCGCATGGAAGATGAGAATTTTGTTCCGGGCGGGCGTTCGGTGTTCCAATTGAAGGACTTAAACAACCTATTGGATGCCGCAAACGACCTCAATGCGACGCTTCCGCTGGCTGAAATGCAGCGCGATAGGTTCGAACATTTAGTCGGCGAACTAAATGGCGGCGATTTGGACCATGCGGCGTTGTTTTTGGAGTTGAAGGCGCGGCAAAATTACTGATTGCCGAGCGTGGAGAGGTTATTTGCGTGAGCGCCGACTCATGGTCGTTTCGGCGATTGGGGCGCTTGCTCACGCTGTGCAGTATTGGCTATTTATAAGATTATCAGTGTCATTTTTCCGTCATACTTAGGACAATTAATCACGCAATAAGATATTAACAATATTGTCATACCCGTAATAGTCGAATAGTGTCTTGCATTAGTCGATTCGGCTAGGGGGCTTGACATGAAACTTTTTGAGTCGCACACACCGTGCGCAAGCGAGTTAAGTGTTATGACTATCAGTGGACGGATCAAATTGTTAATTTCTGCCCCTTCTTTGCCAAAAAATGTTGCGGCAAGGGAACGTGATTCCGTGCGAGCCATTGTTGGGCTTCATTCACATGGTAACATATTTCTCCAATGGGGGCACTTTTACACAAAGCGTGATATTGATGGTAAATTCGAGAGTGTCTCAAAAATCAAATTCTCTAATACCGTTAATCAATAATATCCACCAACTAGAAATCCAAAATCTGCGCGAACACTACGATATCGCAGATGGATTTTGTCGCGATGTTCAGGCATTTCTCGAAGAGGCTGGGATACCGGCGATGAATGAATTGCGGTATGCTGGTTATCACCTTTTACATGCACTTACAGATAAAAGTGAGCCGGCATCTGCACAAATTATTAAGGCGGTTAATCACTGCAAAAGGGCAGCTTATGAAGCAGCCGAGGCTGGCATATTAACCTGCTTGCAAAAGGTCAGCCAGTTTAAGGAAGATTACAAGGGAGTGGTCATCACAACTTGTATTCCAAACTGGCCAGATATGCTGGTTAAGTGCGACGAGATTAAAGACGCGATCGCTAATTCAAGAAAGAAGGGTGACGACAGGGGTGAGGACCATAAAAATCAGATGGCCGCCTTCGACACACTCAAGGGATTTTGCAAAACAATTGACCATTCTCGCGAAGAGTTAAACAAAACCATAAAGGGCGACATTAAAGCTCAACGGCAATTCGTATTAGTGACGTTACTGGCAGTTTTGGCAATTGTAGTAAGTATTTGGTTTGGACTCTATCCGCGATCTGCTGCCTCTCCTGAGATACCCGAAACAAACAACCCACAAATTATCGTGCCAAAATCCTAAGTTATTTCTCTTGGAAGGCGTTCACCGCGCTGCCCAGATCATACCTCTTTCAAATATCGTCCTCATCTGCGGCACCGCAAATTCGTCCGCCGTGTGGCCGAGTGCGGAATAGAACACGCGGGCTTTGCCGTAGTGGCGCTTCCAAACGACGGGCATGACGACGCCAGCGATGCCTTCAAAATGCTCGTCGGTGAATGTTGTGGTTGCCAACACTTGGTTGGAGGGGT
>JANPBE010000786.1:0-6314 GCA_031430295.1 Phyllobacterium sp. | reverse complement strand
TTTTCCATGGCGGATTGTGCCGCAGATCGCAGCCCGAAATAACGTCCCACTCCATTGAACAATTCCGGCATAGAGTTGGGCGAGGCAATGACCGCAACACGGCCAAATGGCACCCGCGCACAGCCCTTAATGCCGCCCACGGCAGCATTCACTGCGACAGCGCCACCAAAGGAATGGCCGACTACCAAATCAAACGGCCCTAGCCATTGTGAGGCTTGAGTTACAGCTTCATCGCCAAGTTTGATATTGAGTTTGCGCCCCGTTGATTGGCCATGGCCCGGCAAATCCAGCCCCACCACGTCAAACCCTTCAGCTACAAGATTGGCAATCATCGAAGCCATAAAATCAGTGCGCGAACGCCAGCCGTGAATGACCAGCACTTTGCCACAGTTCACGCCCGTAGCCCTGAATTGATGCGAAGTGACGCAGCCGGACGAGAGTTTCAGCCGATGCTTGCGCGCTTCCGCCATCAAGGACGCGGCGCGATCAATCGCCGCTTTTTCCTTTGCATTTGGCTTGGCCGGGTTTTCCGTCCGGCAAAAAAGTGCAAATGCCGCCCACCCCGCAAGCGCTGGAAACAGACGCCCACCTTGACCCAGCACCAACCGTGTGACTTGTTGTTTCAGATCAGCCATGTGTCACGCCCAGAATGGTTCAACTATGAACATAATTGTTCAATCATGAACAAAAAGCAAGAGCAAACTGCACCACCGATGGTCACGCCGTGGGACAATCCGCGCTTTCGCAATTGGGTGGCTGTGGGCAGAGCCGCGCAAGCCGTTGGCCGCGCCATTGGCGAGGCGTTAAAGCCGCTCGATCTTAAAACAGGTCAGCTCGACATTATGATGAACATCCACCGCCATCCAGGCGAAAGCCAGCAAGATTTGGCGCAGCGGTTGATCGTCGGCCGCTCCAACATAACTATGCTGATGCCAGAACTTGTGAAGCGCGGACTGGTCGTCCGTGAGAGTGACAAGAAAGACAAGCGTATTCAGAGGCTTACGCTAACAGCATATGGCACTGAACTTTTGATGCAAGCGCTGGCGATTTATGCGGCGCTGATTGACAAAGCCATGGGCGCGGCCACGCTAGAAGAATGCAACGCCGTCGGGCTTCATATGACCCGAATGGTAGAGATACTCAAAGCCAACAAAGACTAGTGCAGCATGTTTCCACGGCTCATACCCTGCGCCTTTAGCTCACCCAAATAGCCCTGCCAGCGCGCCTCTTGCGTTTGTCCAAGATCAGCCAGATACACCCAAGTAAACAACCCGCTGTCGTGGCCATCATCAAACACAATGCGCACAGCGTAGTTGCCGACTGGCAAAAGCTGGGCGATGGCGACATTGGCTTTGTTGGGCACAGTCACACGCTGCTCCGGTGAGTGACCCTGCACTTCGGCAGATGGCGACATCACGCGCAGGAATTCAGCCGTAAACGCATGGGCCGCACCGCCCTCAAATGTCACTGTCAGCTGGCGCTTATCGGGCGAAACGCGCAGTTCTGTTGGCCAAATCTTCGTGCCTGCGGGGGAAATATCAGCCATGTGTCACCTGTAAAATTCCATTTAACCTCGTGCTTAGGTGCAAAGTGCGGCCTGTTCAAGCCGTGGTGACTTGACGAGCGCCCTCGCAAGACCGACATAGAGTCACAGGGAGCCATGTAATGAGCCAAACACCGCAGATAATCGACCCTTTCGGACGCGCCATATCCTATTTGCGCGTGTCGGTTACGGATCGCTGCGACTTTCGCTGCACCTATTGCATGGCAGAAGACATGGTCTTTCTGCCCAAAAAGGACCTGCTGACGCTCGAAGAACTAGACCGTCTGTGCTCCGCCTTCATCGAAAAAGGCGTTGAAAAACTGCGGCTTACGGGCGGCGAGCCGCTGGTGCGCAAAAATATTATGAGCTTGGTCAACTCCCTGTCGCGCCACCTAAAATCCGGTGCTCTCAAAGAGTTGACGCTGACCACCAATGGCTCGCAGCTTTCAAAGTATGCCCAAGAACTTGCGGATGCAGGCGTCAAGCGCATCAATGTTTCGATTGATACTTTGGACCCTGTGAAGTTCAAAGAAATCACCCGGTGGGGCGATTTGGCGAAGGTGCTGGAAGGCGTGGACGCAGCGCAAAAAGCGGGTCTCAAAGTGAAAATTAACGCCGTCGCACTCAAAGGTTTCAATGACTTAGAGATCCCAAGCCTGATGCGCTGGGCGCATTCTCGCGATATGGATTTGACGCTGATTGAAACCATGCCGCTGGGCGAAATTGATGTGGACCGCACGGATCAATATCTGCCGTTATCGCTGGTCCGCGCCAACCTTGCCCGCGAATTCACGCTCGAAGAAAGCACACACAAAACGGGCGGCCCCGCCCGGTATATGACGGTGAAGGAAACAGGCGGGCGCCTCGGCCTCATCACGCCGCTCACGCATAACTTTTGCGAAAGCTGCAACCGTGTGCGGCTAACCTGCACGGGCACGCTCTATATGTGCCTCGGACAGGAGGACGCAGCAGATTTGCGCTCACCTCTTCGCGCCTCAGAAGGCAATGAATTGCTATCCACCGCCATTGACGAAGCCATTGGCCGCAAGCCGAAGGGTCATGATTTTATCATCGACCGCACGCACAATAAACCAGCCGTTTCGCGCCACATGAGCATGACAGGTGGATAATCCAATAATGCGCCGCCTGCTTGTTTTTACAGTGCTTTTTGCCGCAATCATTGGTTTTTCGCCGGCATTTGCGGCAAATAAGACCTATGTGAACCCGCGCTTTGGTACGACAGCCACATATCCGGATGATGTATTTACCAAGGCCGAACCTGCGCCCGAAAACGGCGATGGCATAACTTTGCTGTCCGAAGACGGCGCCAGTTTGCGTATCTTTGGCCAAAACAATGCGCTTGATGACACACCTGGCAGTCTCGCCGATTCAATCGCTACCGGACTTAAGGAAGTGACCTATCGCAAAGTTGGCGCGAAATGGATGGTTATTTCGGGCTTTGTAGGCACAGAAATCATCTATCGTCGCGCAGAATTCGGGAACCAAGGCACCATTCATTCCTTCGAATTGCGCTATCCATCAAGCTTGAGCAAACATTACAACCGCCTCGCCGAAGCCATTTCTGACAGCCTTATCGGGCCATAACCGACCCAAAAAAACGTCGCATTTGCACTCGCTCTGTTGAACAAAACTCGCTAAACCACTGAAATCACTATAAGGCGATTTGATTTGGCCCTGTCTCCCAATTTGCGCGGCGCATTGTTTATGGCCATTGCCATGGCTGGTTTTACCATCAATGACACGTTCACTAAGTCGGTCTCGTCGCACCTCAATATCGGTCAAATCATGTTGGTACGCGGCCTGATGGCGTCCATCCTGATGTTTATTTACTGCTGGCAGACCGGCGCTTTGCGCCCTCCAAAAATGCTGCTGCGCCAAGCGGTTATTGGTCGCTCGCTCGGCGAAATGCTTGGAACTGTTACGTTTTTAATCGGATTGCAACATATTCCGCTAGGCAATGCCTCCGCAATTTTGCAGGCGTTGCCACTGGCGGTGACCATGGGGGCGGCGCTTTTTCTCAACGAAAAAGTCGGCTGGCGGCGCTGGCTGGCCATTTGCATTGGCTTTGTCGGGGTGCTGATTGTGGTGCGCCCCGGCGCGGATGGCTTTAGTGTCTGGTCGTTAATGATCGTGGCCTGCGTGGTATTTTGCATGTTCCGCGATCTAGTTACCCGCGCGGCACCAAAAGACATTCCATCTGCTTTCCTAGCATTATCAACCACTTGCATGATTACGCTCACGGGGCTGGTGCTTTATATCCCGCTCGGCGGGTGGCAACCCATGGAGCCGCTCCTCTTGGTAAAACTAGCCGCGGCGTCGGTTTGCCTGCTGTTCGGCTACCTGTTCGTCATTCAAGCCATGCGGATAGGCGATATCGGCTTTGTCGCGCCGTTCCGTTATACAGGGTTACTCTGGGCACTAACGCTAGGCTTTTTCACCTTGGGTGAAGTGCCAGATGTGACCACGTTATTAGGCGCGGCAGTGATTATCGGTAGCGGTGTTTATGCCTTCCACCGCGAACGGGTGCACTCGCGCAAGCTCATTGAGCAAGGTGTGTGATGATGATTGTAGGGCTGGTTTTGGCGGGCGGACGCTCCTCCAGAATGGGGTCGAACAAAGCACGCCAATCGCTCGGAGATGATACGCTGATCGCACGGGCGGTGCACAGACTGAGTGCGCAAGTCACCCGAATGGCAGTCAGTGCCAACGAGCCACTCGATGCGAACGAGACGATACCGATATTGCCCGATACGATGCCAAATTTCGCAGGACCACTGGCTGGAATATTAGCAGGGCTGCAATGGGCGCAGGCGCTTCCCGAGCCGCCAAATTTCATCGCCATCGTTCCCGTCGATGTACCTTTTTTTCCAAACGATCTCGTCACAAAATTGAGCCACCAAACGCCCGCCGATTTCATCTCCGTCGCCCGCTGCAACGGCGAGACTCACCAGACCGTTTCGCTATGGCCGGTCAGGCTCGCCCCAGTGCTGGAGACCTATTTGCAAAATGGCGACAGTCTGAAACTGATGGATTTTATCGCCTCCCAAAATCATCGCTATATTGACTTTGAAGCAAGCCAAGGCTTTGACCCGTTCATGAATATCAACACGCCGGAAGACCTGAAAGCCGCAGAACTGATTTTGAAAACCCTATGACAAATCAAAACATCATTGGCATCACCGGCTGGAAAAATTCTGGTAAAACCACGCTGACTGAAAAGCTAGTGGCGGAGCTGGTGAGGCGCGGGTTTCGTGTTGCGACCGTCAAGCACGCCCACCATGAATTTGATATCGACCATGAGGGCCGCGATAGCTACCGCCACCGCAAAGCGGGCGCATCCGAGGTGGCAATTGTCTCTTCGCGGCGCTGGGCGATCATACATGAATTGGAAGGCGAGAGTGAGCCGCCTTTGCAAGGCGTTCTGGCGCGGCTGTCGCCCTGCGATCTCGTGATTGTTGAAGGCTACAAGCGCGAAGGTCACAAAAAGATCGAAGTACGCCGCAAAGACGCTAGGGATGTGACGCCGCTGGCGCCTACGGACAACTCCATCATCGCTATCGCCTCGGACGTGAAGATCACAGACACGGCATTGCCCGTTTTTGATGTAGATGACGCAGCGGCACTCGCGGATTTTATCATAACCACCTGCAACCTCTAATCCTGATAATCTTCCGCGCCCGTCAACCATGTGATTATTTGTCAATGGATTGAACGAATTGCCTGTTGCATTTCGTGCCAGACGTGATTGGATTGGCTCCAAGACGCGGCCCGAAATGGCTGCGATCCAAAACCAAGGGTTTGGGCCGTAGTCTCGGCCTCAAAAAAAACCTAGAGAAACCACAGAGGTCCATATGACAATTTCCAGACGTTTCACCCTCGCGCTTTCCGCCGCTGTTTTGGCGTTCGGTGTTGGCGCGGTTCATGCAGAAGACATGAAGAAGCTGACCATCGGCACTGAGGGTGCCTACCCTCCGTTCAATAACATCACAGCGGATGGCAAGGTCGAAGGCTTCGATATTGATATCGCCAATGCACTTTGCGCACAGATGAAGGTGGAGTGCACCATCGTGACGCAAGATTGGGATGGCATCATTCCAGCGCTAGAAGCTAAAAAGTTTGATGCAATCATCGCATCCATGTCCATCACCGAAGAGCGCAAGCAAAAGGTGGATTTCACTCACAAATATTACAACACACCGCCAGCGATTGCTGTAGCCAAAGATTCGACGATCGCTGACATCTCGCCTGCCGCACTGGCTGGCAAGACAATTGGCGCGCAGGGTTCAACCATTCACCAGAACTATGCAGAAGCCACATACAAGGATTCAACCATCAAGTCTTACCCGACAGCGGAAGAATATAAGTTGGATTTGGCCAACGGCCGCATTGATGCCGCAACTGACGATGTGATGGTTCTCAAAGGCTGGCTGGCTTCGCCAGAGGGCGCATGTTGCAAAATCCTCGGCACAATCACACCGGATCCAAAAATCCACGGCGAAGGTGCAGGCATTGCCGTGCGTAAGGGCGACACTGAATTGCGCGACAAGCTAAACGCCGCCATCGACGCCATCCGCGCCAGCGGTGAATATGATAAGATCGCCAAGAAATACTTCGACTTCGATGTTTTCGGCGGCTGATATTTAGCTAAGGCAAATTCAAAAGCGCGGCAGGCAACTGCCGCGCTTTTTTGTGGCGCAAAAACCAAGCTGTAATGGGCGTGATGAGCTTTCTTCTCCCCCGATTCTCCAAC
>JANPBE010000785.1:0-3983 GCA_031430295.1 Phyllobacterium sp. | reverse complement strand
CTGGTATCACTCTAGCAAAAGTAAGCACATCAACGCTTGCAGCTCCGGCTTTGATAAGCGCTTTGGTGGCCGATGAAACCGTCGCACCGGTGGTATAGACATCGTCGATAAGCAGGACGGTCTTGCCCTTCACCAGCGCTTTCATCTTGTCCGGCACAGCAAAGGCACCGCGCACATTATCCTCACGCTGCGTGGCCTTGAGGCCCACTTGCTGGATGGTCTTGCGGGTGCGCACCAAGGCAGTTGGCTCGAAGGCGACGCCTGACGAATGCGCCAATGGCCGCGCCAATTCCGCAGCCTGATTAAAGCGGCGCGACAGAAAGCGGCGTGGGTGCAACGGTATGGGCACTATCATATCCGCATCCGCCAATAATTCGCGCCCGGCCCTCAACATCCATTGTGCCATCCAAGGCGCTAAATTGGTGCGGTCGTTGTATTTCAATCCATGCACCAACTGGCGGGAAATATCGCTGTAGGTGGCAACGGCACGCGAGCGACGAAACGGTGGCGGGTTTGCAATGGCATCGCCCGAGATAGCACCAGCGCCTTGGTCCGATAAAAACGGCGTGCCGAACACTTCGCAATATGGTCTTTCCAGAAATTTCACCTTGCGCCAGCAAGAGGGGCACAGCGAGCCTTGCCTTCCCGTAATGGCGCGGCAGCCAAGGCATGTGGCGGGAAACAGAAAATCCCGGATAAAAGCACTAACAGAAACAGAAGCATCCTTGGCAGACAACATTTCAAACTCTAAATACAGGTTACGCAAACGGAATTTGATTTAGATTGTATATTTGAGAGAAACACAACCATTAAATGAATCAAATTGTTTTCGACCACGCAGCGATGGCAACCTTCCGCGCCCGCGCTTTGAAAAAGCGCAAGGGCGGCGAAGAGTTTTTGCTGAACCATGTCGCGCAAGAAATGGCGGATCGGCTTTCATTTGTGGACCGCAAGTTTGAAAATGCGGCCGTGACATCCGGAAATAGGGAGTTCTTGCCACGCGATTTTCTGGGCGATACGCGCCATGCTGGAACGGTCTTTTCCCAAGAAGGACAGTCTAAGTGGGCCGCACATAGCGACGAGAACCCGCCTGTTGCCCATAGAAATCTAGATCTGGCGCTATCATTCTTAAGTCTGCACGACACCAATGATACGCCCGGCGCGCTTATCCAAATGCGAAACATGCTGAAACCCGACGGGTTGATGATGGCGGTTCTTCCTGCCAGTGATACCCTCAATGAATTGCGCGAATGTCTTCTGGCTGCCGAAACTGAAATCAGCGGCGGGGCCAGCCCGCGCGTTCATCCATTTGTCGATGTGCGTAGCGCAGGCACGTTATTACAGCGCGCCGGCTACGCTCTTCCGGTGGTGGATCAGGAAACCATCACTGCGCGCTACTCAAGCATGTTTGATTTGATGAAGGATTTGCGGGCCATGGGCGCTAGCAACGCGCTTGCTCTGCGTTCCCGTAAACCATTAAAGAAGAGCATCATTGTGCGGGCAGCGCAGATTTATGCCGAGCGTTTCGGCCAAGCGGATGGCAAAATTCCGGCTACGTTTTCGTTTCTGTGGTTGTCCGGCTGGGCTCCTGATGAAAACAAACAAAATCCGCTCAAACCGGGCTCTGCAAAAACATCACTGGCAAAGGCGCTCAGCGACAACCAATAAATTAGCCGTTAAGTCCAGTGTTGATTTTCGAGCCATTATTCATGAACAAATTGTTCAAGGCGCTGGAGAACTTACCCATGCCAACGATGATCGACATAGCAATCAATGCGGCGATCAAACCGTATTCAATAGCTGTCGCGCCGTTTTCGTCATTCATAAAGCGATTAAGCACAGGAACCCCCTAACCGAAATGGTTACAAGGTAAGATTAACGCGTAAATATTAACGGAGTTAGAATGCGAGCGCTCGGATTGTCTATAACGAGTATTTTAGCAATCGCCGTTGCGCGAGCCATCGCTTTTAATGACGCAAGCCGAGGTCGGCGAACGTTGTAATACGCTATGGCGCACAACATATTCACCTGAGGTTGCGATAGAACCCGTGGACATTTGATCGAGGCCGCCGTTGTTTCGTGCTGCGGCGTAGTCAACTGAGCCGGTTCTGTTCATCAAAGGCACGATAAACATGGCAATTGCTAGCGCTGCGGAGCCAAAAAGCAGGGTAATGCGCAAAATACCGGAACCGGCATCGGCCAAGCCTGCATTGCGTTCTTCTTGGACGAAGTCCCACTCATCATCAGTATTCATGGCTCACTCACACACAGTCAACAAATCTAATTCAGCCGGTTTCGGCGTTACAACAGCTTAAAATTAGCACCCTGCAATAAATGATTGATTAACGCTGACACAAATTAGCCCCAGGATTTTACAAAAGATCTATCAAAACCGGAATGAGCGGTTCGTCCGCCGGTGGCATCGGGTAATCTCGCATTTGGCGCGGCTTCACCCATTTGATCTGCTGTCCCTCCATGCCCCGCGGCGTGCCCTCAAAACGGCGGCAAATATATAATGGCATGAAAAGATGGAAATCATCGTAGCGGTGACTGGCAAATGTCAGCGGCGCAAGGCAGGCAATCTTGGTTTCAATGCCGAGCTCTTCCCGCAGTTCGCGCACGAGGCACTCCTCCGGCGTTTCGCCTGATTCGAGTTTACCGCCCGGAAATTCCCAAAGTCCGGCCAATGCCTTACCTTCGGGGCGCTGCGAGAGAAGCACGCGGCCATCGGTATCGACCAAGGCACACGCAACCACGAACAACATCTTTAGCGGCGCGTCAGTCATTTCAGAATTTGACCAGTCAGATTCGGCTTGGTGCGGTAAACATAGCGATAAGCCTCTTCGAAGCCTAAGTCCTTATAAAGACTGATGGCTTCGACATTTTTCATTTCCATTTGCAGCCACGCGTTTGCTGCACCGCGCGCACGAGCCCATTTAAGCGCTGCCACAAGCAATGCCTTGCCATGCCCTTGCCTACGAGCATCAGCACGCGTGCCAAGATCCAATATGCCTGCCAAATCGCCATCCTGCACACACATCACGCTGGCAAGCGGACCTTGTGCATCCTCGCTGACAAATAATCCTGTAACCGCTTTAATATTGCCAATCACCGACAACAACCCTGCCTTTCGGGATCGATCTTGCCCGTGCACAACAAGACTGGCATCAACATAACGCCCGACATCGCGTAGCGGAATATGGTCAACCGCACGGCCAAACTTGATCTGGCTAAGATCAACGCCGAGCACCATACTCTCATTCGTTGCCGGATAGGCCTTATCTTGAAAATAACGGTCTAACTCACGCGAGGCCAGCGGCGTCTGGCGAAATGTTAGCTCCCGCCCTACAGCCGCGAACCGTGCAGACGCCCGCTCAATGCGCCCGTCAAGCTCGGAATGATCGTTGGGATCTAGCGGATTGATCGAGTTCAAACGCCGGGACGGGTGCTCCGGCGTCAACCTTATTGACCATGTACCGTCATAATAGGTGCTCGCCGCAGGCCATGCGCGAAACGCCGCCGCTTCAAGACGGCGTATTTGAGAGAGGCCTGGCATCTATGCTCTGGTCCTAGCTGCGATAGTCGCCGTTAATGGCAACATATTCCTTGGTCAGATCACAACTATAAACCGTTGCTTTGCCCTTCCCAAGTCCAATATCAACGCCAATGCGAATATTATCTTGGCGCATGTAGGCGGAGGTTTCGCTTTCGGAATAATCCGGATCGCGCATACCAAGGTGCGCCAAACGGTTGTTTCCAAACCAAATTGACAGAAGATCGCGGTCCGCAGGTTCGCCCGCTTTGCCGACAGCCATAACCACGCGGCCCCAATTAGCATCTTCACCGCCAACGGCAGTTTTCACCAAAGGCGAATTTGCAATTGAAAGTGCAATTTTCTTGGCAGACTTGGCGGATTTTGGTTGTGGGAACTTTAAAGACAGTTGACGAGCGAGAAGCCGCGCAGATCGTCCAAAGCTTTTTTA
>JANPBE010000784.1:0-3767 GCA_031430295.1 Phyllobacterium sp. | reverse complement strand
CTTCCCGACCTTCACCTGACACCAGACATGCTCGCCGCAGCGGCAGAGTCTAAAGCATGGCCATTTGAAGAAGCGCAGAAAATTGTTAAGCGTTATGCCAAGACTGGCTTTCCAGCATCCATACTTTTTGAAACTGGCTATGGCCCGTCCGGCCTGCCGCACATCGGCACGTTTGGCGAAGTGGCGCGTTCCTCCATGGTGCGCCATGCGTTTCGGGTTTTGACTGAGGGCAAGGTTGCCACCAGACTCTTGTGCTTCTCTGACGACATGGACGGAATGCGCAAAATTCCGGAAAATGTGCCGGATCGCTCGTTCTTGGAGCCGCATTTGCACAAGCCGCTGACTGTCGTGCCAGATCCATTCGGCGGCGAATATGCCAGCTTCGGCCATCACAATAATGCCATGCTGCGCCGCTTCCTTGATACATTCGGGTTCGACTATGAGTTCGCCTCCGCAACCGAATATTACAAATCCGGCAAGCTGGATACAATTTTGCTCAAAGCGCTTGAAAAGTACGATGCCATTATGGCCGTTATGTTGCCAACGTTAGGGCCGGAGCGCCGTGCGACATACAGCCCGTTCTTGCCAATTTCACCAAAATCCGGCCGCGTTCTTTATGTGCCGATGAAGAGCATTGATGCCAAGGCTGGCACCATTACGTTCGATGACGAGGGCGAGGAAACCACGCTGCCTGTCACCGGCGGACATGTGAAGCTGCAATGGAAGCCGGACTTTGGCGCAAGGTGGGCGGCGCTGGGTGTTGACTTTGAAATGTTCGGCAAGGACCACGGCCCGAACATGCCGGTATATGACAAGATTTGCGAAGTGCTGGGCGGCCGCGCGCCGGAGCATTTTGTGTATGAGCTTTTCCTCGATGAGAAAGGCGAGAAAATTTCCAAGTCCAAGGGCAATGGCATCACCATTGACCAATGGTTGAAATATGCGCCCACGGAGAGCCTTGGCCTTTATATGTACCAAAAGCCGCGCACGGCCAAGAAGCTATACTTCGATGTGATCCCGCGTGCGGTTGATGAATATTACCAGTATCTCGCCGCTTATGAGGGCCAAAGCTGGAAGGAGCGCCTCGGCAATCCCGTCTGGCACATGCACTATGGCAACCCGCCAAAGGTGGATATGCCCGTGCCATTCTCGATGCTGCTCAATATTGTTAGCGCTTCCAACGCTTCGGATAAGTCCGTGCTGTGGGGCTTCCTGTCCCGCCACATTGCGGGCATAAGCCCCGCGACCCATCCGGAACTCGATCAGCTATGCGGTTATGCCGTGCGCTACTTCGATGATTTTGTGCGTCCGACCAAGACCTTCCGTGCGCCGGACGATGTGGAGCGGGCGACGCTGGCCTCGCTGTCTGAGGCGCTTGCCACACTGCCCGCCGATGCCTCAAGCGAAGTCATTCAAGGTGCAGCGCTGGATGTCGCCCGCGTGGTGGAGCGCTATCAGGATTTAGAAAAGCTCAATGCCGAAGGTAAGCCGGGCGTTTCGATGGCCTTCTTCCAAATGCTCTATCAAGTGCTAATCGGCCAAGAGCGCGGCCCGCGCTTCGGCTCATTTGCTGCGCTTTATGGCATTAAGGAAACTCGTCAGCTGATCGCCGATGCGCTTGATGGCAAGTTGAGCTAGTCCATTAGGGGCCGCCATATTGGCGACTAAATATGTGGATACTCACCCTTGAAACAAGGGTAAGCCAAACATGACATTTACTTCTCTCTTCGCAGCCGGAATTGCGGTGTCGTTCGCCGTGCCCGTCAGCGCCGCGCAGTTGACCACGCCGAAGAGTGAGCCACTTGTGCAACTCGTCTCCGCCAAGGCGAAGCAGACTAAGGGCCTTGCCGGAACGGCTTGGGTTTTAAACTCGCTTCAGGGCCAGCCAGCGCCAAGTGACAAGCCGCTCGACTTATCATTTTCAGGTGACAAGGCCTCTGGCTCAGACGGGTGCAATCGTCTCGCTGGCCGCTTCAAGGAAAATGCCGACACGACAATTGCTATCGGTCCTTTCGCCAGCACGATGATGGCCTGCCTTGATCCGAACGCGGGCAAGTTTGCGAAGAGCTATGCTGACGCTTTACAAAAAGTCAGCGCTTACTTTGTGCTCGGCAACAGCCTGCATCTTCTCGCCGCAGATGGTTCGGAAATCGCAATCTATGCAAAGCAAGACAATGGATTAGACCGCACCAACTGGGGCGTGACCGGCTATAACAATGGCCGTGGCGGCGTGGAGAGCAATGAGTTCACGCCGAAAATGTCGCTGAAATTTGTCACCCATGGCAAGCTTGTTGGAGAAGCCGGATGTGGTGCGTTCAAGGGCAAATACCGCTTCGATAAAGCGACGGGTACTATCATCATCAAGATGAAACGCCAAGTGCCAAGCTGTAAAGAAAACGTCGCCGCCACGCCCGCGCAAGACGCTATGATTCAGGCGCTCACCAATGCAACCCACTACAACCGGACGGGCAAAATGCTGGAGCTACGTAGCGATGATGGCGCGGCGCAGCTGGTGCTTACTGAGCAATAGGCAGATATTTTTATATCTTAGATAGCTAAAATGCGACGCGCGGAGGCTCCGTGCGGCCTCCGTATGCACTCCGCATCGATTCCGTTTAGTTTTCGGGTGCGCAGCGTGCTGTCTCTGGGCGCATGGCGTACTCATTCCGGGCGGTTTCCGAGCGATGTCTGGACGGTTATTTCAGCGTGGCGGCGGGCCGTAAATGCCCTTGCCTTGCTCCTTGGCAATGTCACCATCGCTGCCATATGGACCATCTTTATTTGCCCACGCCCAGCCATTTTGCACCAGCCATTTAGCAGGATCTTCGCCCGCCAACAGGCATTCGGAGGCGATGGCGGTATCGATAAGTCCTTCGGGCAACTCACAATTTAGCGTTCTGGAGCGCAAATAGCTGCGAAAGGCCGTACGCGCCACCATCCCGCACGGCCACACCTCGCCGGAAGGCGCGGTGCAGGTCTCATCCACGGTCAAAGTGTCCAATCCGGCCAGCGTAATCGACACCGTTCCCGCCTCAATAATCCCTGCCGCGCTGGCATAACTATTGCCCACTTGGCGCCATTTTTTGGGTGAGTCCGCCACCGGTTTTGGCGGTGCGGGCAGCGCCGGAGCAGCGATCTGACTTAGCGGCGTCCTCGGGGCAACCCGTTGTAATTCAACAATATTTTTAGATACCGTTAGATTTACGGCAGCCTGATTGTCTACACTTTTGACCGAAGGCTTTGAATTTTGCGGTCTGGTTTGCTGTGTCTTGTTGGCAATTTTTTGCGCATCAACAGACATGTTTTTTGCGGTCGATAGAGCCGCAAAAAGGCAGGCCAGCAACGCCAGCAAAACCATCCACAACAGATAATGCGGAACAGCTACTTTTACTGACTTGCCCATATAATCCGCGCCATCCATTCCACTTCGGACGGGCTAAACTGGCGGTCTTCATGTTCAGGATTTAATGATTTTAATTCAATGACTTCGGCGGATTTTCGCTTCAAAACCTTGGCCATAACTTCACCATTTCGAGTGCGCACCACCACCCTGTCGCCCTTGCGAACTGTGGCGCTCTGGGAGACCACGACCGTGTCGCCATCGCGATATAAAGGCATCATAGACTGTCCGGAAATCTTCAAAGCAAAGATGCCATCCGTGCCGCCGGCCGGCATTTCCACCCTGTCCCAGCCCTCGCCGACGGGGAAACCAGCGTCGTCAAAATAGCCCCCTGCACCTGCCTCAGCAAAGCCAAGCAGCGGCGCGG
>JANPBE010000783.1:0-3019 GCA_031430295.1 Phyllobacterium sp. | reverse complement strand
CACCGCGCCTTCCACCAGATAGTCCGCGCCCACGATAAGAAGTGCCAGACCGCCCACCATGAACGCAATGCCTTGCCAAAGTGGCATCTGGCTGGCTGCAATATCACTCGCGGCGATTTCTGGCTTTATCGCTTTGGCTTCGTTCTTGAACACATAGAAAAGGTAAGCGCCAAGCCCCGCCAACATGATAATGCCGTCCAAGCGACCTATGACTGGTGACTGCGCAAAATACAGTACAAGCAATGCCGCTCCAAGCGCGACAATCACATCGCGCCGCACATTCTTGTCCCACTGCATAATGGGATAGACGATCGCCGATACGCCCAAAATCAGCAATATATTGGCGATGTTAGAGCCAACTACATTACCGAGCGCAATGTCAGATGAGCCGCTAAGCGCGGCTTTCAGCGATACCAACAACTCGGGTGCCGATGTTCCCATGCCCACAATCGTAAGGCCGATGACCAATTTTGAAACGCCCATACGTTCGGCAATTGATACCGCCCCGCGCACCAAGCCTTCGCCGCCGAAATAAAGGCCAACAAGGCCTATGAGAATATAAATGAGGTTCATTACGTGTCCCGCGGATGGCTTGAAATAGAATTAGGAATTGCATTGAAACTTACAAAACGGTTGTTCGACCCAATGTTAAAATGCACACTCAATGTCAGTCTGGCCAAAATCCCCGCCTTTGAACAATAGCGGCACAGCCTCAAGTTTTGCCACTGCGTATGAAATGCAGTCGCCATAATTCAGTCCAGCGGGATGGCGGCCTTTGCCGAAGCGTAGAAAAGCTTGCCGCGCAACAGCAGCGTGATCTGCAGTAAAGGGAATGGTCTCAATACTTGCGCCGCTGAGGTAAGCATCAAGCTTCTCCAACATTGCTGGTCCGTGGCGGCCTGCGAGAACCATACTGGTTTCCAACAGTGTTGGTGAAGCAATTTTGCAATTGCCTTCAACACCGATGAAATCAATGAATGCATCAGCCTCCGGCTCTCGCAACAGAATCGCTACAATGGCAGACGTATCAACGATCATTGCGTCGGAATTCCATCTTCATCATAGCCAAGAATTTCATCTTCGCTCGCGTAGGATATAACAGGCAGCGCCGCTGCTTCCATGCTGATTTTTCTCAGCAATTCAAGTTTTGCGAGATTGTCGTTCCTCGGCAACACGCGATCCCTCGCGGCTTCTCGCTGCAAAGACACACGAACTGCCTCGGTCAATGATATATTGCGTCGTCCGGCGATTTCCCGCGCCAGACTTTCAACTTCCGCATTTTTAATTGACATGGCCATCGGTTTATACCTTTTCTGATATTTTATATAAAAACAAATCAGATGTCCATTGGTACCTCAACTTCTTGACTCATCACGTCGTTCCCGTCATTTCGGGATAACAAAAACAATGACGAGGTTATCACATGTCAGTTGCTTTCACATTTCCCGGCCAAGGCAGCCAAGCGGTCGGCATGGGCAAATTGCTCGCCGAACAAAGCGCGGTTGCCAAGGCTGTCTTTAATGAGGTCGATGAGGCGCTGGGTGAAAAGCTTTCTGCCGTCATGTTCGAAGGTCCGGAAGACGTGCTGACGATGACCGCCAATGCGCAGCCGGCGCTCATGGCTGTGTCCGTCGCGCTCATTCGCGTCATGGAATCAAAAGGCTTCAATCTGAAAGATAAGGTTGCCTATGTGGCAGGACATTCGCTCGGCGAATATTCTGCGCTGGCAGCGGCAGGCACATTTTCATTGAGCGATACAGCCAAACTACTACGCATTCGCGGCAACGCCATGCAAAAGGCCGTTCCGGCAGGCGAGGGCGGCATGGCTGCCATTATCGGGCTGGAAGATGCCGACGTAGCCGCCGCTTGCCTTGAGGCTGCACAGGGCGAAGTCTGCCAGATAGCTAACGATAATGGCGGCGGGCAGTTGGTTATATCCGGCGCAAAGGCCGCCGTGGAGCGTGCCGCTGCAATTGCCACCGCCAAGGGCGCAAAACGCGCTATCATGCTCGCCGTTTCCGCACCTTTCCATTCGGCGCTGATGGCCCCAGCTGCTGATGCTATGCGCGAAGCGCTGGCAAATGTCGCCAAGCACGCGCCATCTATTCCCGTGCTCTCTAATGTCACGGTCACGCCGACATCTGATCCACAAGAAATCGCAGAGCGGCTTGTCGCCCAAGTCACGGGCCAAGTGCGCTGGCGCGAAAGCGTCGAATGGTTCGCCGCCAATGGTGTTACTTCGCTGATCGAAATCGGCTCCGGCAAGGTGTTAACCGGACTTGCACGACGTATCTCGAAAGATGTCTCCGGCAGTGCTATCAATTCACTGGAAGATGTTGACGCCTATCTGGCCACGCTTGCATAATTTAAGGATACAATCATGTTCGATCTCACAGGCCGCAAGGCATTGGTAACAGGCGCAACAGGCGGCATTGGCGAGGAAATCGCCCGCGCCTTGCACAAGGCTGGCGCAACTGTCGGGCTACATGGCACACGCGCCGAAAAGCTGGAATCACTCGCCGCCGAGCTCGGCGAACGCGCCCATATTTTCCCTGCGAATTTAAGCGACCGTGACGCTGTGAAAGCGTTGGGCGAAAAGGCGGAAGCGGATCTTGGCGGCATTGATATTCTCGTCAACAACGCTGGCATCACCAAAGATGGCCTGTTCGTGCGCATGTCTGATGCTGATTGGGATGCTGTGTTGGAAGTGGATTTGACCTCCGTTTTTCGGCTCACCCGCGAACTAACCCACCCCATGATGCGCCGCCGTTTTGGTCGCATTATCAACATCACATCCATCGTCGGTGTCACCGGAAACCCCGGCCAAACAAACTATTGCGCGGCAAAAGCGGGCATGATTGGCTTTTCAAAATCACTGGCCCAAGAAATCGCCTCGCGCAACATCACGGTCAACTGCATCGCGCCGGGCTTCATAGAATCAGCCATGACCGACAAGCTCAATGACAAGCAAAAAGAAACAATCATGGGTGCAATTCCCATGCGCCGCATGGGCACAGGC
>JANPBE010000782.1:0-4603 GCA_031430295.1 Phyllobacterium sp. | reverse complement strand
CCAGCCGTTCAGGCACGCTTTCTTGGATAAGGTCCGCACCAGCCACCGCCTCTGCCAGCGTCTTGGCATAGGTAATCTTGCCCTCTTTCGGCAAATTCGGCGTCATCTGTTTGTAGGCAGCACGAGCGTTGGTCATCACCGCATTGACCTTGCGCTCCGCCTCCGGATCCGGATCGAAAATCGAAACATCAATGCCGTTAAGGACAAGGCGGGCCACCCACCCTGCGCCAATAACACCACCACCGATACACGCTGCTTTGTTGATTTTAGTCATGCTGCCACCATCGCCATCTTCGTCAAACCCAGTTTCTTCCGCACCTCATCCGGCCCAATCACCCGCGCACCCATGTTTTCGATAATCGTCACAGAGCGCTCAACCAGTTGCGCATTGGTCGCCAGCACACCTTTGCCGAGCCAGAGATTATCTTCCAACCCGACGCGCACATTGCCGCCCGCCAGCACGGATGCCGCGACATAAGCCATCTGGTCGCGGCCCAGCGTGAAGGCCGACCAGTTCCATGTGGACGGCACATTGTTGACCATCGCCATGAAGGTGTTCAAATCATTCGGCGCGCCCCATGGCACTCCCATGCACAGCTGCACCAAGGCATCAGGCTTCAACACGCCCTCTTCGACAAGCTGCTTGGCAAACCACAGATGACCGGTATCAAACGCCTCGATCTCCGGCTTGACACCCAGCGCCGTCATCATCCCGCCCATGGCGCGCAACATGCCGGGCGTGTTGGTCATCACATAGTCAGCCTCGTTGAAATTCATCGTGCCGCAATCCAGCGTGCAGATTTCCGGTAGGCATTGGCGCACATGCTCGACACGGTTGCTCGCGCCACCCATGTCCGTACCCTGCACTTTTAGCGGCAGCGGGTTTTCCACATCGCCAAACACCATGTCGCCGCCCATGCCAGCGGTGAGGTTGAGCACCACATCCACATTGGCATCACGTATCCGCTCCGTCACTTCGCGGTAAAGATGGACATCGCGCCGCGGCTTGCCGGTCTCACGGTCGCGCACATGGCAATGCACAATCGCCGCGCCAGCCTTGGCAGCATCAATCGCGCTGTCAGCAATTTGTTTGGGCGAGCGCGGCACGTGCGGCGAGCGGTCCTGAGTGCCGCCTGAACCGGTCACGGCACAGGTGATAAACACTTCGCGATTCATAGTCAGTGGCATCAAAATCTCTCCCGGAATTTTCACCCATCATGAATCAGTTGAAAATTGCTGCTTTGCATATTACGAATAATTCTTGATGAAAAACGAACAACGCTCACTCTTTATTTCTGATAATGAAACACTGAACATCACATTTCTGGTGCTCTCCGGCACGTCCATCTTATGCGTAGCGTCGGCCATTGACCCGCTGCGCGCCGCAAACCGCATCGCGGGCGAGGCGCTTTACAAATGGACCATCGTTTCGCCCGATGGCGCAAACCCGCAAACCACCAGCGGGCTTCCTGTGGCTGTTTCCGGCAAGTTCGATGCCGATGCCCACCATGAAGTGATAATTGTCATCGCTGGCTTCGGCACCGCCCCCTATACCAAGGGTCCGTTTCTGGCCGGACTGCGCAAAGCCGGGCGTCGCGCCCGCGCCATTGGCGGCATTGAGGCAGGCACTTGGCTGCTCGGCCGCGCTGGATTGTTAGACGGCCGCGCCGCCACTACCCATTTTGAAGATGCAGAAGATTTCCGCGCCGCCTTCCCACTTTGTGATGTGAAGTCCGATCGCTATGTCATCGACGGACCAGTTTTCACCTGCGGCGGCGCGTCTCCGGCATTTGATTTGATGCTCCACCTCATCCGTTCGCGTCACGGCATGGCGATGGCACTGAGCGTGGCAAATGTCTTCGTTTATGACCAGCCACACGCACCATCCGAAAGCCAGCCGCTGATATCTCTCGGCCAACTCGAAAAACACGATCCGCGCGTGGCGTCCGCTATCCGTATCATGGAAGCCAGCATCGATGCGCCACTCGCGATATCCACCATCGCCAAGCGCCTAACGATCACGCCGCGCACTTTGGAATTGGCGTTTCAAAAGCTAATCGGTGAAACACCCGGCCATTATTACCTAGGCCTACGCCTCGCCGCCGCCCGTAAGATGGTGACAGATACGAAACTCCCGATGACCGAAATCGCCACCCGTACAGGATTTGCGAGTGCCGCCGCGTTCTCACGGGCGTTTCGTCAAAAATTTGCAAAGGCGCCGGTTACATTGCGACACACAATTAAATACGCTTGACGTATCACGTACAAATCTATAGCTTGCAATGATGATACTTAGCTATCGCGACAAGCAAGCAGAGCGATTCGCCGCGGGCGAAATGGTTCGAGAATTTCAAGGCTTTGCGTCGCAAGGCTGGAAACGTCTCGATATTCTCGATGCAGCAACCAGCCTAAGCGATCTGCGGCAATTGCCTAGCAATAGACTGGAAGTGCTACGTGGCAACAGGTCAGGGCAATATTCAATAAGGATCAATCAACAATGGCGTATTTGCTTTGAATGGCCAGATGGATCAAGCGGCCCTACCAATATTGAAATTGTTGATTATCACTAACGAGTAGGATGCAAAAAATGAAACGACCAGCGACACACCCCGGTGAAATTCTAGCCGATGAGCTATCTGAGCTACACATCTCCGCTACTGAGCTTTCGCGGCAAATTAACGTTCCAGCCAACCGTGTCACTCAAATCATCAAGGGGCAACGCGCAATAACGGGCGATACTGCACTGCGCCTTGGCCATTGGTTCAACATGTCACCTCAGTTTTGGCTTAATCTCCAATCGGCCTACGATTTGGATATCGCACAGAAGCAAATTGGCAGTGATTTAGATAAATTGCCTAGACGGGCAGCATAAAATTTCATGGCGCACATCGTTATGCGATGAATTGCAAATGATACATATCAATGATACATATCATTTTGAAATTTGGAGGCGCGTATCATGGCCAAAACAGCAAAAATATTTACCACAGGCCGCAGCCAAGCGGTTCGGTTGCCTAAGGAGTTTAGATTCAGTGGAACCGAAGTCGAAATCAGCCGCGACGCGGTAACTGGCGGCGTGATTCTTTTTGAAAAACCTCAGAAAACCGGAAACTGGGAACGGTTTTTGAAGCTGCGGGACCAAATTGATGTGCCTGACGATTTTATGCAAGATCGAGGTGATGATTATAGTCCGCCGAGAGATCCCTTTGAATGACACCCGTTTTTATGCTCGACACCAATGCAGCGAGCTGTTTCATTCGCAAAAATAATGATGCGTTCACGAAGCATATGACATCCGTAAAACCAGAGATTGTCTGTATCTCTGCAATTACAGAAGGCGAGTTGCGCTTTGGAATTTCCCTTAAGCCAGAGGCAACACGCTTATCGTCATTAGTTGAGGATTTTCTGGCGGAAATTCAAGTATTGGATTGGACCCGCACGGACGCGGAAGTCTATGGCCCGATGAGAGCCGGACTACAGAGGGCTGGAATTGGCTTTGGTATGCTTGACGCACTTATCGCCGCCCACGCCCTCGCCTCCGGCTGCACTCTCGTAACCGCCGATAAAGCCTTCTCAATGGTCCCCAACCTCAAAACTGTAAACTGGGAAGTCTAATCTCCCGGCCTACGCTTTGGTAAACCGATACTCCGTTTCCTGCCGCGAAACTTCACCTGCACGCAATATCGTGGTTGGGAAATACGCATAATGCGTGGCATCCGGCCACAGCTGCGTCTCTAGGCAGAAGCCTGCGTAGGCAAAATATGGCTTGCCTGTAAGGCCATTTGGCCCCGCTGGCAGCGTATTGCCAGCGTAGAACTGGCAGCCCGGCTCAGTCGTTGCAACATCAAGCATCACGCCAGAGGAAGGTGCCACAACATGCGCAGCAGCCCGCAGTGCTCCCCGCGCAGCGCTCAAACACCAGTTATTGTCATACACAACTTGTTCAGCCGCCACTTCGAGGCGAATAGCGCGTGGTTCGCGGAAATCATGTGTAGTGTCCTTCACTGGCAACACACGGCCATCGGGAATCAAATCTTCATCCGTCGACAAATAGGCGTCGGCAAAAATCTGCATTTGATGGTCACGAATATCGCTAAGGCCGCCATCTTCCAGATTAAAATAGCCGTGATGCGCCAAATTGCAGACAGTTGCCTTATCGGTAACGGCTTCCAATACCACAGAAAGAACGCCCTTACCGGAAACGCGGTAAGTGCAGCGCACATCAAGATTGCCCGGAAATCCCATATTGCCATCAGCGCAACGTATTTCCAACACCGCTTCATCACGGGACACAGCCACAAATGTCCAATTGCGCGTGCCTATGCCTTGCGTGCCGCCGTGAAGATTATGCTTGCCGCGGAAATTCTTTTCCAACTCGTAAGTGACACCATCAATGACTAGTTCGCCATTACGTATCCGGTTGATATTGCGTCCACAATTGGCACCAAAATATTTGGAATGCGCTGGATAGTCGTCAAAATTATCAAACCCGAGAACAAGTGGTGCCTCATGCCCCTTCAGGCGCAAATCTTGTACCACCGCGCCCCAGCTGATGATTTTCGCAGTCAAACCACCACCAGATATCTCAACAATTTGAACGGCA
>JANPBE010000781.1:0-3054 GCA_031430295.1 Phyllobacterium sp. | reverse complement strand
GATCGCCGATTTCGCCAAAACCTTCTTTGAGGTGCGAGACATATTTATCAAAACGCATGGCAAGGTTTTCCAAATGCGCTTCCTGCCCCTCGTCGCAGGCCATGCGGTAGGTTTTGCCGTCTATCGAAACATTGACTTGCGCCATGGGGTCACTCCTACCTGTCGAGCACTGCCCGGATTGTTTCCATCGCCGTTACCAAACGCCGCGACACTTCCTTATTGGCGGAAGTCAAACGTTCGGAGCGGGATTCGGAATTGTCCAGTTCTTGTGCCAGACGGGACCGGTCAGAATTAAGGCGCTGCACCTCTTCTTCGGCTTCGGCATAATTACCGTCCTGCTCAGACCTGGCCTCTAAAGCCTGCTCGATGCTGGCCATCGCACGGTTCATCTGGTCTAAAACTTGTTTCAGCGTCTGTTCGGCCATAGATCAAGCCTTCCCCGTTTCTGCCGCGAATCGCACCCTGCGCGAGCAGTTTCATACCCTAGTGTATAATTTGCAGTTCAATCCCGTCAACAAAGCGGCACTTCACTTATAAAATCAACTGTGTGCAAGCTGTTTTTAGCGTTCAATGACTAACTTTGCGTCATGTTTTGTTGACTCGAATTGGACTCCTGTTATGTGTCCTGTGCGCTGCCAAAAGCTGCGCTTCCGCCCGGACATTGAAACCGGAACTCCGGTCAGATGTATTCTTTTGCCTGATTTTTGGAACGGACCTCCTGATGACATCTCGCGCTACTCACGATCTTATGGCCAATGCAATTCGCTCGCTCGCAATTGATGGCGTTGAAGCTGCCAATTCCGGCCACCCCGGTCTGCCGCTGGGCGCGGCTGATGTTGCAACCGTTCTGTTCACACAGTTTTTGAAATTTGATGCCGCCAATTCAAAATGGCCGGACCGTGACCGCTTTGTTCTTTCCGCTGGTCATGGTTCCATGCTGATTTATTCGCTTTTGCATCTCACCGGCTATAAGGACGTGACGCTCGACCAGCTGAAGCATTTCCGCCAGCTTGGCTCTAACACTGCCGGCCATCCGGAATATGGCCACACCAGCGGCGTTGAAACCACCACTGGCCCGCTTGGCCAAGGCCTTGCCACATCCGTCGGTATGGCTCTTGCTGAGCGTATGCTGAACGCCGAATTTGGCCGTAAGATCGTTGAACATTTTACCTATGTTCTCGCCTCAGACGGCGATTTAATGGAAGGCGTTTCCCAAGAAGCCATCGCTATTGCCGGACATTTGAAGCTCTCCAAGCTCATCGTCATGTGGGACGATAATGGCATTTCAATCGACGGCCCCTTGTCAATTTCAGACTCGGTTGACCAAGTGAAGCGCTTCCAGTCAGCTGGCTGGCGCGCTGAGCGCATAGACGGGCATGATCCGGTCGCTATCGCTGCCGCCATCACCCGCGCGCAAAAGTCATCCAAGCCGACATTGATTGCTTGCAAAACCCAAATCGGTTTCGGCTCGCCAAACCGCGCTGGCACCAGCAAGGCGCATGGCGAAGCCCTTGGCGCGAAAGAATTGGCACTTACCAAGGCAGCGCTCGGCCTCAATGCGGAAGCCTTCCACATTGAACCCGAAGCGCTGAAGTTATGGCGTGCCGCTGGTTCCAAGGGCGCCACAGAGCGCACGGAATGGGAAGCCCGCTTCGCCACGCTATCGGCAACCAAGCAGGCGGAATTCACGCGCCGCATCAACCATGTGCGTACAGACAAGATTGGCAAGGCAGTCAACGCTCTGAAGAAGTCGCTGGTGGCAACGCCAGTTTCCGTGGCAACCCGCAAGGCCTCTGAAATGGCACTCGATGTCATCAAGGCGGTCATGCCAGAATTGGTATCCGGCTCGGCAGATTTGACACCTTCCAACAACACCAAAGCCAAGGGCTTTGAAGTGGACGTAACGCCGAAGAACTTCAAAGGCCGCTACATTCGCTGGGGTATCCGCGAGCACGGCATGGCCGCAGCCATGAACGGCATCGCGCTGCACGGCGGTTTCGTGCCTGCTGCGGGCGCGTTCATGGTGTTTACCGATTATTGCCGCCCGTCCATCCGCCTTGCTTCGCTTATGGGCGTTGGCGTGGTCTATGTGATGACTCATGACTCCATCGGTCTTGGCGAAGATGGCCCGACCCATCAGCCGGTTGAGCATTTAGCCGCGCTACGCTGCATTCCAAACCTGCGCACATTCCGTCCTTGCGATGCTGTGGAAACTGCAGAAGCTTGGCAGGCTGCGCTGGAGCGTACCGATGGCCCAACTGTGCTGTGCCTTAGCCGTCAAGGACTGGTGCAGGCACGTTTGAAGAACACAAACGAGAACCTGTCTAACAATGGCGCTTACGAACTGCTCGCTGCCGAAGGTGGCAAGGCTCAGGTCAGCATTTTTGCCTCTGGCTCGGAAGTTGAAATCGCCGTTAAAGCCCGTGCGCTGCTCGCAGAAAAAGGCGTTCATGCCCGCGTCGTTTCAGTGCCTTCGATGGAACTGTTCAACAATCAAGACGAAGCCTACCGCAAGTCCGTCATCGGCACAGCGCCGGTGCGCATCGCTGTTGAAGCCGCGCTTCGTTTCGGCTGGGATTCCATCATCGGCGAGCACGGCCTGTTTGTCGGCATGACCGGCTTCGGCGCTTCGGCTCCGGCCAAAGACCTCTACAAGCATTTCGGCATCACAGCCGAAGCCGTTGTTGACAAGGTCATGACGCGCCACAACGCTTAAATTTCAAGCGCCCGTTTGCGCGGACGCTTCCACAATGAATTCAAAATATCCGGCCCTCCCCGCCGGAATCTTTAGGAGATACAAATGAGCAAAATTCGCGTCGCCATCAATGGCTTTGGCCGCATCGGCCGCAATGTTCTGCGCGCTATTCACGAGTCTGGCCGTCAGGATATTGATATCGTTGCCGTCAATGATTTGGGTCCGGTGGAAACCAATGCGCATTTGCTGCGCTGGGATTCCGTGCATGGCAAGTTTCCACACACAGTAACTGTAAGCGGCGATAACATCACCGTTGGCAAGGAAACTTTCAAAGTCACCGCCATAAAAGACCCGGCGCT
>JANPBE010000780.1:0-4527 GCA_031430295.1 Phyllobacterium sp. | reverse complement strand
CATGAAAACAGAAGCAAAATTCGACACGACGTTGGTCGTGACTCCACCGGACATCAAGCCACGCTCTTTTACGGATGCAAAACTGGCGGTCCAAGAACTCAAACGTATTTACGATCGCAATACGCAATTCTTGCGTGATTGCTTTACGGCTGTGAGCCACGGCGAAACGCCGGGCGGCCGTGCGCGCGCCTATTATCCGGAACTGCGCCTGGTGACCAACAGCTATGCGCAGGTGGATACCCGCCTCGCCTATGGCCATGTTTCCGGCCCCGGCGTTTACACAACGACGATCACCCGCCCTGATCTGTTTGAAACTTATCTCGAAGCGCAAATTGCCCTGCTGCTGCGCAACCATAATGTGCCGATTACCGTTGGCGAATCTAAGACGCCAATTCCACTGCACTTCGCATTTTTGGAAGGTACACACCTAGGGCAATCCGAAGCCGCTGCGTTGAACAAGCCGTTGCGTGATTTGTTCGACGTGCCGGATTTGAACGGCACGGATGATAAAATCGTCAATGGTAATCTTGACCATCCGGTTGGCGAGCCGGAGCCGTTGGCGCCATTTACCGCGCAGCGCATTGACTATTCGCTGCACAGGCTTTCACATTATACGGCCACCAGCCCGGCGCATTTTCAAAACTTTGTGCTGTTCACCAACTATCAGTTTTATATCGACGAATTTACTGCTTACGCCCGCCAGTTAATGGCGGAAGGAGGCGGCGGCTATGATGCGTTTGTCGAACCCGGCAACGTAATCACACTGGCTGGAGCGGCGCACATGCCTGCGCCAAGCACAATCCGACTGCCGCAAATGCCTGCCTATCATCTCAAAAAGGGTTCATCCGGCGGCATCACAATGGTGAACATTGGTGTTGGCCCATCGAACGCCAAAACCATCACCGACCATATTGCCGTGCTGCGGCCTCATGCGTGGCTAATGCTTGGCCATTGTGCGGGCCTTCGTAATACGCAGGCGCTGGGTGATTATGTTTTGGCCCACGCCTATGTGCGCGAGGACCATGTGCTGGATGCTGACTTGCCTGTGTGGATACCCATCCCCGCCCTGGCCGAAGTGCAAGTGGCGCTTGAAGATGCGGTTGAGGAAGTGACGGGTCTTGAAGGCTATGAGCTAAAAAAGATCATGCGCACCGGCACTGTGGCAACAATCGACAACCGCAACTGGGAACTGCGCGATCAGCGCGGCCCGGTGCAGCGGCTCTCACAATCCCGCGCTATCGCGCTGGATATGGAAAGTGCAACCATCGCCGCTAACGGTTTCCGCTTCCGTGTGCCCTATGGCACGCTGCTGTGCGTTTCCGATAAGCCGCTGCATGGTGAGCTAAAACTTCCGGGCATGGCAACAGATTTTTATAAGCGCCAAGTCTCGCAGCATCTCACCATCGGCATCCGCGCCATGGAAAAACTGGCCGCCATGCCGCAAGAAAAGCTGCATTCACGGAAGTTGAGGAGTTTCTTTGAGACAGCGTTTCAGTGAGGGTCCTAACCTTCGAAGTCGATTCGAAGCGATGGGTCACTTTCGGCTTCAAAAATGATTTTGTTGTATTCTTCAATCAATTGGCGAACAGTCTGAGGCCGAATATCGCGCATGAATCCTGAGTGCTCATAGAGATTTGCTGCAAGAAATTGTTCTACTTCGATTACATCTACACGGTCTTCTATCGCACTTTGTTTTGCGAAAGCTCTCGCTCCACCAATGCCATCTTCCGTGGTTATGATAAGCGGGCGAAGACCTACAGCGAGATTAGCTGCGCATTTTCTTAAAAGCGCTTCACCCGGCGTGGTAGTTACATGAATTGCAACATCACCTATCTGGAAATCACCAGATCTATTAGTAGCCGCATCTGACACCGAAAATCCGTGGGATTCAATATTGGCACCAACCAATATTTGAAGTTTGGCTCCAATAAGATGCTGCATCATGGCACCGACATACATTGTACCAGCCGCTTTTCGCTGACGCTCAATAGCCTGACCGAAAAGATTCTTTAGGCATGAACGAAGCGACTTAGACGGATCAAGGCGAAACGAAAATGGCGTTGAATCAAAGTATCTCTTCGTGCATTCAATCCAAAAACCTTCTGCCAATTGAAGATTGAGCTGACCGGAATTGTGAAGAAGATTGATGCCGTCAAGATAGGCTCGCATCTTCTCCATATTGCCACGACTAGTTCTCCCACCTTCTTCAGAAAGGATGCGAGTGACGCCATGCTCTTTCAGAATTTTCATTACAGCACTACGTCCGAGACCCTTTACCTGCCCTTGCTTCGCGGTCTCAAATTCCTTGGTTTCAACCGGCAAACTCATCCCAATAAGTCGCCTATTTACAGTTAACACCATAGAAAGTGCGCCCTTCGAAAGCCCAACATGTTGGTTGTCGAACTCTTCTAAAAATGCTTTTTGTGCTAACGCATTCATTCTGCAGCTACCGAAGTGTAGTAAATCTCGAAACCTTCGCTAATTGGCGAGAGCAGCCATTGCTTAAGATGTTTCACAACGGGAACTACTAAACCGTCGCCCATTAAGTGATAAGCTTCATTATATTTTTTGGGCAGTATGTAACTATCATTCAATCCCATAAGCCGCGCCGCCTCACGACTTGAAATCAAGCGAGTTTTTACGTCCAGACCATTTACCTCAATGATGATCTGTCGACTCGAGCCTCCGCCGGGAGTTCTAAGGCATCCGGCAACATCGTCAAATCTCAATTCTGCACGCTGGCATCGCTCGCCACCCTCATCACGCATTCGCTTATAAATCGTTCCGATTGTTCGCTTTCCGATTTTTTTGGCTGCATCAAGCTTTGCAAGATTAGTATCAGACATCATCGCAATTACGCGCGCAGTTTCGTTTGGGGTGTGCCAGTCAACGCCTATCGGTTCAATTTCGATCAAATCGATCAAACGAGAATTACGTTTTTCTGGGACGGGCAGCCGCCACCAAATCCATTCTTTCTTTAGATCCGGAGACAATGATTCCCATGCACGATTTAACGCCACAGATGTCCATTCTGGTTGCTGCGTTTCACCTAGTAGCTCTTCGTAAAGAGTTACCCCATGCTGTATCGCAACAATGAACAGCCTTGGTCGGGACTGAGGAAGGAACAATGACGCATCTATAACCATTGCCCCAAAGCGATACCCCAAAAGCTTCAGCGCTCTGCACAGTTCGGAGAAATCCCGGCCCTTGTTGGACGTTAACGCCCCTATGACATTTTCAATAACAAGCACAGAAGGTGCCCGCCTCTCCAATTTCAATTTTTGAATTATATCCCAAAAGCCCCAAAAGGCACCGGAACGTTCACCATTTAGCCCTTTGCCATTTCCTGCTAGCGATAAATCTTGGCAGGGAAAGGATGCCCAAGCAAGGTCTGCTCGACTAGGGATTTTGGAAATATCAAGGTCGTGAATGTCACCTTCAACTATTTCGTTAGCGCCCCAATTGGAACGGTAACTGGACACCTTCCGTAAATCAAAATCATTCGCGAACACACACTTCCAGCCTTCGCCAAGCCCGGCTCTTGCCATGCCTCCACCCGCGAAAAATTCGTAAAAAGTATGATCGGCCATCAGTGATTCATCCCGTCTAATGAAACTCTATAGTTGCCGTTTCGTTCTGTCCATGTCGCCGCTTACAATTTGTTTAATCGGCGGTTGTGGAAGATTGGCGGCAACTTACTCGCTGGTATTTCAGTTAATGCTTTCACATCCCTGCACAAAATCTGCACCCGCCTGCCCACATCGAGCCGCATTTGGCTGGTTAAGCTCCAGCCAGTTTTAACAGGCGGGTCATGATGCAGGTATTCAGATTTTTTATCTATCTTTTCGGCATCATCGCCTTCGTGACAACTGTGCTTGGTTATTTCGGGCAGGCTCACCCGGCATTTGATTCATTCGCGCATTTTCGTGTTCACTTGGCTGCGATTACCGCGCTTTTCGGGCTTTTGATTTTGTTCGCTGGTGGGTTTCTTGGTGGTGCTGCGCTGTTGGTAACGGGTGTTTTCATGCTGTGGACAACGTTAACGCCGATGTCTGGAACGGCAAATGCGGCCACAACGCCAAGCACTGGTGCCGTCTATCGCCTACTGCAAAGCAATGTGCGGTTTGATAATCGCTCATTTACCGAGTTTTTGCGATTGGTCGCCAGCACCAAACCTGATGTGATGACGCTGCAAGAAATATCTACGCCTTGGCAAGATAGACTGGCGAACATCAAACATCTTTATCCCTATCAGCTTATCTGTCCGGCCATTGACCGGGTGGGGCCAAGTGCCATCATTTCGCGCCGCCCGTTTGTGGCCGGCTCCGCGGGGCAATGTCTGAAAGACAGCAATGTGGCTATTCAGGCAATCGAGTTTGGCGGGCAGCCGGTCACCATCGCCTCGCTGCATTTGCACTGGCCGTGGCCGGAGCAACAACCGCAAGAGCTGGCTGAAATATTGCCCGCGCTCGGCCAATTAAAAGCCACCACTGGCGGCGCACTGCTGGCGGGCGATCTTAATGCCGC
>JANPBE010000779.1:0-7262 GCA_031430295.1 Phyllobacterium sp. | reverse complement strand
TTTTGCCCATGCCGGGCATCATGCTCATCATGCCGCCTATGCCGCCCATTTTTTTCATCTGGCGAAGCTGGTCGGCAAGATCATCGAGATCAAACTTGCCTTCCTGCATTTTCCTCGCCATGGCGGCGGCTTTTTCGTGGTCGATGTTTTCAGCGGCCTTTTCGACCAGTGAAATAATATCGCCCATGCCCAAAATACGGTCGGCAATACGCTTGGGATAAAACTCCTCCAGCGCATCCATCTTTTCGCCAACGCCGATAAGCTTGATGGGCTTGCCGGTGACCGCGCGCATGGAAAGCGCCGCGCCGCCACGGCCATCGCCGTCCATGCGGGTGAGCACAAGGCCGGTAATGCCGACGCGCTCATTAAAGCTGGTGGCAAGGTTTACGGCGTCTTGGCCCGTGAGACTATCAGCGACGAGCAGAATTTCATGCGGATTGGCGCGCAGTTTAATTTGCGCCATTTCTTCCATCAGCGGCTCGTCAATATGCGTGCGGCCAGCGGTATCCAGAATGATGACGTCAAAAGCGCCGAGCTTAGCGGCCTGAACGGCGCGTGCGGCAATATCCACTGGCGATTGGCCAGCGATGACGGGCAGCGTGGCAACGCCTGTCTGCTCACCCAGCTGGCGCAATTGTTCCTGCGCGGCGGGACGGCGGGTATCGAGCGAGGCCATCAGCACTTTTTTGCGCTGGCGCTCGGTGAGGCGCTTGGCAAGCTTGGCCGATGTTGTGGTTTTACCCGAACCTTGCAGACCCACCATCATAATGACGACGGGAGCGGGAGCATTTAGATCAACGCCGACGCCTTCGGTGCCGAGAAGCTCGACCAGCTCATCATGCACGATCTTAACGACCATTTGGCCGGGCTTGATGCTTTTGAGGATTTCAGCACCGACAGCCTTGGTGCGGACTTTATCCGTGAACGAGCGAACCACATCCAGCGCAACATCGGCCTCAAGCAGCGCACGACGCACTTCGCGCATGGCGGCAGTGACATCTGCCTCCGATAGCGCACCGCGTCCGGTGAGACTGTTGAGGATCGAGCCTAAGCGCTCCTGCAATGATTCAAACATCTACATTCCTTCTAGACTCCCACCTAAAATTTGCTTTGACGGCCAACTGTCGCGATTTTCTGCGCTTCCGGTGCTCACGTACTTTAGTACGCTGCGCTCCGGTTCTCGAAAATCACTCCATTTGACTCATCAAACCAAATTTTGAGCCAGAACCTCTTCTTTGACAATTTCGCCAAAGGTGGTGTTCACACCCGCAAAAAGCAAAGACATAAGCAAAACATCACCCGGGGGCGCGTCGCGCTGCCGGATGTTGCCCTCCCACATCATTTTCATAGGGTGAAAACGCATGGGTCGGATGCTCGAAGACTAGACTTCTTGCGGATTTGGATGCCTTAAACAGGAACTTGTGTTTTTTGTCAAGTTTTTGCCATGAGTTGATGTCATGGCGCGACTGGTGACAAACCTGAGTTTCATTGGCATTGTGTCGCGGGGCTGCGAATCACCCATTTTGGAGATTAAAACATGGCGCGAGTGCGCGGGACATTTCTGGCGGCAGTAGCCGCATTCACGGTTTTTGGTGTAACTTTTGCGCAAGCTGCGTCTTGCAGCAGCACGGGCGGCGATTTTGAAGCCTGGAAGGGCGAATTTGCAGCCGAAGCGCAGGCCAATGGCGTTAGTGCCAAGGGCTTGGCTGCGCTTGCTGGCACTAAATATGCCACAAAGACAATCAATGCCGACCGCAACCAGAAGAGCTTCAAGCTTTCTTTGGATGCTTTCATGAAAAAGCGCGGCGGACCAGCCATTGCCTCACGCGGCAAGGCCATGAAAAACGCCAATGCGGCGCTGTTTGCCAACCTTGAAAAGCGCTACGGCGTTCCAGCCGGTCCCATTATTGCCATTTGGGGCATGGAAACCGGTTTTGGCTCCTACTTGGGCGACCAAAATACGCTTTCAGCCGTTGCAACATTGGCTTATGACTGCCGTCGCACCGAGTTTTTCACCGAGCAGCTTAACGCAGCGCTGAAACTGGTTGATCGTGGCGTCATTTCTGGCTCCTCACGCGGTGCGATGCACGGCGAAATTGGCCAGACACAGTTTTTGCCAAAGAATGTTTTGAGCTACGGCGCGGATGGCGATGGCAATGGCCGTATTGATATGGTCGGCTCCAAGGCGGATGCGCTGGCTTCTACGGCCAACTTCCTCAAAGGCCACGGCTGGTCACGAGGCGGCGGCTATCAGCCCGGTGAAGGCAACTTCGGCGCTATCCAAGGCTGGAATGCAGCCAGTGTTTACCAGCAGGCTATCGCCATTATAGGCGCTCAAATCGACGGCTAGTGAAAATACGCGGAAAATCCGCATTGGTGGTCAACTGAAGCAACGTTCTGCGCTTCCGGTGCTCACGTACTTTAGTACGCTGCTCATGTTTGCCCCGCCCTTAAGTCCCAAAGGACTGGCGGGGACCCGGGGTTCTGGAACGCAGCTCCATTTGACTCACCACTGCGAATTTTCAATTGATAATTAGAGACTGAGGGTGGGCGACAAGTCCGCCCTTTTTTATTCACTTGGGGAAGTTGGCGCAATTATCAGTGATGGTCTTTTGCTCAGACGAGATGATTTTATCGCCTTCAACGGCAAAATCCTCTTGGGTCAGTATCTCATTGCTTGGGAATTTGTAGCAAACCAGTACCGATATAATTGTGCCACTGCCACATTTGAGCGTGTGTTCAATTATATGCGAAACTGAATGACGGATGGTTGCGCCTTTGTTTGCTTGTTCCCATTCATCAAGGCTTTCGATGAACTCCGCTTTGGTTTGTGTAACGGAAAGATCGGCAAATGTGATCTTGGCATTTTCAGCCAAAAGCGCTGCAAATTCAGCGCGATTGACTGTGCTGAGCGCGGCATACCAGCGGTCAGTGAAGTTTGTTGGCTTGTTGCCACTTGAACAGGAGGCAAAAAATAAACAGGCGATGAGCGCCAGCTGTCTCATATCCGTTATTTCGGCTCTGCACGGACGAAATCACCCGTTTCAGGGTCCATGATGCTTAGCTCGCCTGTGGAAATATCAAACCACGCGCCATGCAGTGTGAGACGGCTTTTGCCTTCAAGAATGGAAACACACGGGAAAGTCCGCAAATTTTGCAGCGAAAAGCGAATGGAAACACGCTCCATTGCACGCTGGCGCTCGGATGGGGTGAGCAATGTGTTAGCGCTGATAACTTCGGCTGCTGGTTTTACCAAATTCATCCAGCTGCCGATAAAATCACCCGGCGATAGAGGAATGGCATTTTGATCGAGCGATGCTGCGATGCCGCCACAGCGACCGTGGCCGAGCACGACGATGTTATCAACCTTCAGGCTTTGCACCGCAAATTCTAGCGCTGCTGATGTGCCGTGATACTCGCCATCCGGCCTATAGGGCGGCACGAGATTGGCGACGTTTCGCACCACGAACAACTCACCGGGACCGCAATCGAAAATGGTTTCAGGAGCCGCGCGGCTATCGCAGCAGGCGATGACCATGGTGCGGGGCTTTTGCCCCTCGTCTGCCAAATCTCGATAACGCTTTGCCTCGTGCACATAGCGTCCAGCTAAAAAGGCGTGATAACCATCGAGAAGACGTTCTGGAAAATTGATCATGAAAAAATGGTTAGCGGCAAAGACTGCTAATTTCAACGATGATTTTGCAGTGCACCCAACATTCCGTTGCGGTACTCACGCAGACGATTTCGGCCGTGCGCGCATCATGCGGCGCATTTGCACCAGCGCCATCGGGTGTTGCAGCGAGCCGACATCGGTGGCCAACATCAATTCGCTGGAGCCACGCTTGGCGGCGCGGGCCAACGTTTCAAACACTGAGGCTGTGGTGTGTTGCAACGCTTTTTCATGACTTTCGCCCATGAGTTTGCGCGCCAGAAACAATGCGGCAGTTAAATCGCCCAAACCATTGGTCGGGCCATCAACCAAGCGATGCTCGGCCATGATGGATTCAGATGATGTGACAAGCAGATTTCCAGTGCTGCCCGCCATCATGGGAATGGCCGATGTAGCGATGACGATGGCAGCGCTAAGCGTATCGGCGGCGGCCATAACGGCTTGGTTGTCGCCAAGTTCCCGTTTGGTGAGCCAGCCTAATTCAAAGCGATTGGGGGTGATAATATCGGCCAGCGGCAGTAAATGCGCGGCGATGGCCTCCGCCGTCGCCTCGGGCACATACAGCCCCTTGTCATCGCCAATCACAGGGTCGCAAAGATAGATAGCCTTTGGGTCGCGCGCTTTTACAGCGGCAATCAGCTTGGCAACAGGCGCAGCCTGAGCGGCATCACCCAAATAGCCTGTTAGCACAGCGCCGACTTCGGAAAGCCATGGCGCGGCGCATAAATCATCCATCATGGCAGCAAAGCCAGCACTATCTGGCACAATGCGCGTGGCGCGGCCATGGCCGGGGTGCCAAGGTAGCATGATGGTTGGCACGGCCCAGACTTGGAAGCCAAGGCTTTCAAGTGCGAAGACGGCGGCGCGATTGCCTACAGTTCCCCGCACGACATGGCTGGAAATAACGATGATGGCGGGGAGCGAATGGTCTGTCATTAACAATTCTGGGCTTTTTTTGATTTCGTTTCCCTATCATGCGCCAGATGTTTTGCATTTGCCATTTTATTGTCGTTAAATATCACTATGATGAAATATGCCGCCCGATTGGCGGTTCATTTTTATGGGGGATTTCATGTCTGCTTTTGTTAGCCCGCGCGGACTTCGCGCATCATTGAGTGCGGCTGTGCTTGTGCTGGTGGCGACGCTGGTTTCTGGCTGTGGCTTCAATGCCATTCCCACCCATGAAGAATCCGCCAAGGCGGCATGGAGCGAAGTGCTGAACCAATATCAACGCCGTGCGGATTTGATCCCTAATTTGGTGGAAACAGTGAAGGGCTTTGCCGCACAGGAAAAAGATGTGCTGGTTGGTGTTGTTGAGGCGCGGGCGAAGGCCACGCAAGTGTCTGTTCCTGCTGATATTTTATCCAATCCGGAAGCGTTCAAAACCTTTCAAGCAAACCAGTCTGCTATCACCGGTTCGCTTGGTCGTTTGCTGGCGGTGGCGGAAGCTTACCCGGATTTGAAATCCAACCAGAACTTCTTGGCGCTGCAATCGCAGCTCGAAGGCACAGAAAACCGCATCGCGGTGGCGCGCCGCGACTATATCGAGGCTGTGCGGGTTTATAACACCGAGCTAAAAACTGTGCCGGGCTCGATCTGGGCATGGCTGTGGTGGACTGCCAACAAGCCGTTTGAAACATTCACGGTTGCCGAAGACAAAATGGAACTTCCGAAGGTGAAGTTCTAATTCTGACAGGAAGGTGCATATGGCACCGATTACTGACCAGTTTCATAATTGCGCGCGCCAGCTCATGTTGGCGTTCGCATTTTTGCTTGTTGCCGCACTTCCTTCGCTGGCGATAGAATTCCCGCCGCTTACGGGCCGTGTGGTTGATTTGGCGGATTTACTAAGCCCCGAACAAGAGGCTGCGCTAACAGCTAAACTCGAGGCGTTCGAACAAAAATCTTCAGACCAGATTGTGGTTGCCACCATTCCTTCGCTCAATGGCGAGGTGCTGGAGGATTATGCCAACAAGCTGTACCGCACATGGGCGCTGGGGCAAAAGCAGGAAGACAATGGCGTTTTGTTTCTTGTCTCCCGTGATGATCGCAAGCTGCGCATCGAAGTCGGCTACGGGCTGGAAGGCCAGCTTACAGACGCACTTTCTAAAATCATCATAGAAAACACCGTTATTCCAGCCTTTCGCGGTGGCGATTTTGCGGGTGGCATTGCCAAAGGCACGGATGATATTATCTCCGTTGTCAGCGGCGATGGCGGCGAACTAGAAGCGCGGGCCAAACGCAACTTGCAGACTGATAGTGGCGATGCTCCAGATACAGTCTTTATCGTTATTTTTGGCATTTTCTTTATGCTGATTTTCGGCAGCATCGTGTTTTCTATGCTGGCTCATGTCTTTGGTACACGGGTTGGTCCACGCCACTATGTTTGGCTGGGCATCAATGTGTATGATAGCCCGCCCAGCAGCGGCGGCTCGTCAGGTGGAGGCTGGTCATCCGGCAGTGGGGGTGGGTGGTCATCGGGCGGTGGCGGGTTTTCCGGCGGCGGTGGCTCATCCGGCGGCGGCGGCGCATCGGGGGGCTGGTGATGAAAAATACTGTTACACCCGCAGACCATAAGCGCATTGCGGCGGCCATTGCCAAGGCTGAAGCCACGACCAATGGCGAAATTCATGCCGTGATGGCACGGCGCAGCGATGACTATTTTCTGGCGTCGGGTTTTGTGGTTTCTGCTAGTTTAATGATCGTTTCGGTGCTTATTGCGTTGTTTTTAGATCGTAATTGGCACTCAATCAGTCTCTCGCTCTATGCTTTGCTGGTGTTTGGCGCGTGGCTGGTGTGCATGGCGGGGCTGTGGTTGCTGCCCAATGTGCGGCTTTACTTTGTGTTGAATAGCATGGCCCGCAAACGCGCGCATCAGAATGCTGCTGTGCAGTTTCTGGCGCGCAACATGCACAGCACTGAGAAGCGTACGGGCGTTTTGCTGTTTGTATCTTTGGCCGAGCGCTACGCCGAAGTGATTGCCGATGAGGGCATTGCCACTTGTGTCGATCAATCCGCGTGGGATGGCATTGTTGATGTGCTGGTAACGAATGCCCACGAGGGCAAAGTGGCAGATGGTTTTGTGGCTGCGGCGCAATTGTCCGGCGCTTTGCTCGCTACGCATTTTCCTAAGACCGACAATGATACAAACGAGCTGGACGACCATCTGGTGGAACTTTAGCGGCTTGCTTAAACGTCCGCGCTAGTGACACTATCTCTTCAACAAAGTGATTTGGCATGGGTGGAGGGAACTATGGCTGAACTGGGAAGACCTGGCGTACCAAGACGCGGTATTTTTGGCTGGATGATGTTTGATTGGGCGGCGCAGCCGTTTTTTACACTGGTTGCGACTTTTATTTTTGCACCCTATTTCGCGTCCCGCATGACAAGTGATCCTGTTTTAGGTCAAGCTACGTGGGCTTATGCGGCGGCGGCGGGCGGGTTTATCATTGCTTTTCTTTCGCCAATTCTTGGGTCAATTGCTGATCAAACCGGGCCTCGTAAACATTGGATTGCATTCTTTGCATCCATCAAAATAGTTTGTCTTTCGCTCCTCTGGTATTCGGTGCCAGGATCATCTCTGATTGCTGCT
>JANPBE010000778.1:0-3364 GCA_031430295.1 Phyllobacterium sp. | reverse complement strand
GCTGTTCGCCGCCTTTTCCGCTGGTGCAGTTGCGTCTGCTTCAGGCTCGCCTTGGGCCGGGCTTTTGGCTGCCATCGCAACAGGCATAGTCTTTTCCCTATTACATGGCTTTGCCTCCATCACCCAGCGCGGCAACCAAATCGTCTCAGGTGTTGCTATAAACTTTCTGGCCGCTGGTCTCACAACGCTGCTCGGCAAGGCATGGTATCAGCAAGGCGGCAAGACACCACAATTGATACCTGAAGCCCGCTTTCAGCCCATTGACCTACCTTTCAGCAGCACGATCAAAGATGTGCCTGTCTTAGGCCCGATCTACAGCGATCTTATCTCCGGCCATAATATTCTGGTCTATATTGCCTTTGCCGCCGTGCCGCTCACATGGTGGCTGGTGTTCCGCACCCGCTTTGGTCTGCGCCTTCGTGCGGTGGGTGAAAATCCGGCGGCGGTGGATACGGCGGGCATTAGCGTGACGCGCTTGCGCTATTCCGGCGTCATCATTTGCGGTATTTTTGCAGGCCTTGCGGGCAGCTATCTGGCTATTGCCCAATCGGCTAACTTCTCTCCCAATATGTCAGCCGGACGCGGCTTCATCGCGCTCGCCGCGCTGATTTTTGCCAAGTGGAATCCCGTCGGCGCGCTCGGTGCATGCCTGCTGTTCGGCTTCTTGGAAGCGGTCGCAATCCCCTTGCAGGGCGCGAAAATTCCCGGCCTCGGCTGGGATGTACCCGTGCAGCTTATAACCGCGTCGCCCTATATTCTCACCGTCATTTTGCTGGCAGGTTTTATTGGTAAAGCCATTCCGCCAAAGGCTGGCGGCGTTGCCTATGTGAAGGAAAGATAATCATGGCCATCGGCCCGCGCGATTTGTTTGATGCCGCATGGTCCGCCATGCAGAAAACCCACTCGCCCTATTCGAAGTTCCCCGTCGGCGCATCGCTGCGCACCACGGATGGGCGGGTTTATTCAGGCTGCAACATTGAAGTCGCCTCATACCCCGAAGGCTGGTGCGCGGAAGCCACCATGCTCGGCCACTATGTGATGGGCGGTGGCGGCGAGATTGCGGAAATTTGCGTGGTGGCGGAAAAAATGGCGAAGTGCACACCGTGCGGTGGCTGCCGTCAGCGGCTGGCCGAATTTGCCAAGCCCTCCACAAGGCTCTATCTATGCGATGAAACAGGCATAATCGAAGCACTGACCATGGGCGAGATTTTCCCGCGTGGCTTTGATGGAGACATATTAAAGTGAACATAGCCGTCCAACCGCTTATCAAAAAACTCAATGGCTTTGCCCCGCGCATCGCCATGGTGCTGGGCTCCGGCCTTGGCGGCTTTGTGAGTGAAATCGAACAACCCATCCGCATTCCCTACAAGGATTTGCCGGGCTTTCCGCACGGCGGTGTTTCGGGTCACGCGAGTGAAATCGTGGCGGGCTATGTGTCCGGTGTACCCGTTCTGGTGCTGGCAGGCCGCGTGCATTATTATGAACATGGCGATGCCGGCGCGATGCGTCCCGTACTGGAAACGCTATCAGCCATCGGTATCACACATCTGCTGCTCACCAATGCCGCAGGCTCCGTGCGCCAAGACATGCCGCCCGGCTCGGTGATGATTATCGAAGACCACATCAATTTTTCCGGCTCCAACCCGCTGTTCGGCGAGCCGACAGATCGCCGCTTTGTTGGCCTCACCAACGCCTATGATGCCGATATGCGCGCCGCGCTGGAAGCGGCGGCGGCCAAGGTCGATGTGAAAATTGCCAAGGGCGTTTACATGTGGTTCTCCGGCCCCTCGTTTGAAACGCCGGCCGAGATTAAAATGGCCCGCATTATCGGCGCGGATGCGGTGGGCATGTCCACCGTGCCGGAAGTTATTTTGGCGCGCTTCTTGGAAATGAAAGTGGCGGCCTGTTCGGTCATCACCAATTATGCCGCGGGCATGACAGGCGAAGAAATATCGCATCACGAGACCAAGGAAATGGCCCCACTCGGCGGCCAGCGCCTTGCCAAAATTATCAAAGCCGCGATCGGAAATTTCCTATGAGCCGCCAAGACGACGCCCGCCGCGCACTGGCGCTGATTGACCTGACTGATCTCAACGCGCACTCATCCGCCGATGCAGTGGCAACGCTGTGCCAAAAGGCCGTGACGCCATTTGGCAACGTTGCGGCCATTTGTATTTGGCCGCGCTTTGTCAAAGGCGCAACGCCGTTGCTGGCAGGCTCAGGCGTTAAAATTGCCACGGTTGTGAACTTTCCCGATGGCGACGAAGATGCAGCGCCAGTGGTGATGGAAACTGAAAAAGCCATTAAGGATGGCGCAGATGAAATCGATCTGGTGTTCCCCTACCGCGCCTTCAAAAAGGGAGAGCATGATCTGGCAGGCGAGATGATTGCCATCATCGCCTCGGTTTGTTCAGGCCGTGCGCTGCTCAAAGTCATCATCGAAACCGGCGAATTGCGCGACCAAAATCTGGTCAAGTCAGCGTCGGAACTCGCCATAGAAGAGGGCGCGGATTTTATCAAATCCTCAACAGGCAAAGTGCAGGTCAACGCCACGTTGGCATCAGCCGAAACCATGATAAACGCCATCAAAGCCAGCGGCCGCCGCGATGTCGGCTTCAAGCCCGCAGGTGGCATCCGCACCGTGGAAGATGCGGCGTCTTACTTGGCACTCGCCGACCAAATTATGGGAGCAGACTGGGCAACGTCCAAGACATTCCGTTTCGGCGCTTCGGGGCTTCTCGATGATATATTGGCGGCCTTAAATGGCACGACCAACACCGTGAAATCGGCCTACTAATGCTGCCGCAAGAGATAGTGCGCATCAAGCGCGATGGCGGCAGGCTTTCGGCAAATGAGATCGCGTTCTTCATCAAAGGCGTGACCTCCGGTGCGGTGAGCGAGGGCCAAATTGCCGCCTTTGCCATGGCGGTTTTCTTCAACGGCATGGAGCGCGATGAGGCGGTGGCGCTGACGCTTGCCATGCGCGACAGCGGCACGGTGCTGGACTGGTCTGACCTGCCCGGTCCCGTGGTGGATAAACATTCTACAGGAGGCGTCGGCGATAATGTATCGCTTATGCTGGCCCCCATCGTGGCGGCGTGCGGCGCATTTGTGCCGATGATTTCCGGTCGCGGCCTTGGCCATACTGGTGGCACGTTAGATAAGATGGATGCCATTCAAGGCTACACCACCCAGCCCGACAATGCACTGTTTCGCAAAGTCACGCGCGAAATCGGAACCGCCATCATCGGCCAGACGGCAGATTTAGCCCCCGCCGACAAGCGCGTATATGGCATCCGCGATGTGACAGCGACGGTGGAATCCATCCCGCTCATCACGGCGTCGATCCTCTCCAAAAAACTCG
>JANPBE010000777.1:0-1020 GCA_031430295.1 Phyllobacterium sp. | reverse complement strand
TTCCTGCACTTTCATGGCCTCGGTGTAATAAAGTAAAGGACCGAGATCTGGCGCTAGAATGGCGGTTGGCGCGGGCTTGCCCTTGTTGGGTAATTCTAGCGTTGCGAAATCTTGACCATAGAGAAACAGGTGAAATTCCGTGTCTTCCGGCGCGTCTTTCCACGAGGGCACAAGATAATTGAATGCATAGCCGTTTGACGCAGTCATTGAGAATTTAAATTCGCGCGTTGGTGTTTTCAGTGTCGCTTCCAAATCGCTCCATGAGTTCGGTTCGCTGGCAGGGCGGAAGGTTAGGGTGACCCCTTCCGCGTTTGGCTGCGTGTAGATTGCCTTTTCGATGGCGCATTCGGTCGCCATTGCTGGCACACATAGAGCCGCTAGGATGAGAGCCGTTGCGGTGACTTTCGACTTCATAACTATTGTCTTTCGAGTACAAGAATATCTAATTTGGATTCAAAATGTGGCGCAGGGAATTCCAGTACCAGCTTGTTTTTGCCGCGACGGGTGGCCAGCGCCACTTGGTCTTGTTCTGGGTCTTGGCCATATTTGCGCGGCGGATCATTATTGACATGGCCAGCGCCGAGGAAGGTCATTTCCGTATTTGAGTTTGTGTAAAACCGTCCTGTGACTCGTTGCGAGCCGGAGGTTTTTTCTAGGTACCAGCCAGCGCCATCATCGGTGATTTTGCATTTGAAGTTCGCGTAAACTGTTAGCGGCAATGTTCCACCCACTTTGATAACGCGGCAGCGCCATTTTCCGTTAGCATCGAAAGTGCCGTCAATTGGTAACGGCTTGCCGGACAGGGCTCGGTTCAGCACTTTCAAGTCTTCAACCGTCCCACCGGAAGTGGCCTCGGCAAGTGCTTCAGCTTCAGTTGTTTTGAAGGCGTCGAGGCGGGCTTTGTCGGCGGTTGAAATTAACTTCTCGAGAACGCCGTCGGCATTGGCTGGAAAGGCAGCGAGGACGAGTGCTATTGCGAGTAAAAGTTTTTTGTGCATGACCATACTTCTGTGTTAACTG
>JANPBE010000776.1:0-4619 GCA_031430295.1 Phyllobacterium sp. | reverse complement strand
ACGCCCGCAAATCCGTCATCGGCGGCTAGGTCATGCGGTCAGTTGGCCATAGCGGGCGGCAAATCGCGGTGTTCTGCGCTTCCGGTGCTCACGTACCAAAGTACGCTGCGCTCCGGTTCTCGAAAACCACTCTATTTGACTCGCCAAAACGAGTTTTGAGTCAGACTCTAAAATCCGAAACGCTGTTTGATGCGTATCACCACCAGTAACAAAGGAGTGGCACAAATGGGTTCGGATCGCGCAGCGTGGGTTATAATGTTCGTCGGGTTTTTTGCATCGACGATATCGCAGCTTATCATTAAAGCGCGGATGGATGCGGCAACGGGCGCCGCCATTTCATATAAGTCACTAATATTAAGTCCGATGATGTGGCTGGCAGTGGCGCTGATATTGGTGTTTGTTGTGTGTTGGTACACAGCGCTTGCGAAATTGCAGCTTAGCGTGATGATGGCATGGTCTGCCGTCGTTTTGCCGTTAACGGCCATTGGCGGCTACATGTTTTTGGGCGAACCACTTGGTGTTGGCAAAATTGTTTCCATCGGTGTCATCGCCGCAGGGGTTGCGATGCTGGCGGTGCTATAAAAAAAAGCCTCCCTCGAAATAAACGAGGGAGGCTGTCAATGGGATGTTTCAGTAGCGATTACGCGCCTTCAACGCCCTTCACGTACCAATCAATGGTTGCTAGTTTGTCGTCTGCCATGACGACGCCCTTGGCAACCTTTTCAGCGTCTGCTTGGTCAACAAGCGGACCAGTGAAGACATTGTAGCTGCCATCTTTCCAGCCAGCCTGAATCTTATCGGCGGCGGCTGTAATTTCAGGAGTCAGTGAGGCGTTGTATGGAGAGATGACGACTGTGCCATCCTTCATTCCGTCCCAAGTGTCGCTTGATTCCCACTTGCCATCAAGCACGGCTTGCGCGCGTGCAATATAATATGGACCCCAGATGTCTTCGATGGCTGTAAGGTGAGCATTCGGCGCGAAACGCGACATGTCCGCGCCCTGACCGAAGCCGAAAATGCCCTTCTGTTCGCAAACCTGCAAGCAGGCCGCGCTGTCTGTGTGGGCGGTGATGACGTCGCAACCGAGGTTAGCGAGAGTTTCCGCAGCAGCTGCTTCCTTTGCCGGGTCAAACCATGAATCGATCATGATAAGCTTGACTTTGATGGCGGGGTTTACCGCTTGTGCTGCAAGAGTGAAAGCGTTTACGCCAAGCACAACTTCAGGCACTTTGAACGAGCCGAGGTAACCAAGAATACCAGTCTTGGATTTCATGGCAGCGATAGTGCCGAGTACGGCGCGGCCTTCGTGGAAGCGTGAGTTATAGGTGGAAAGGTTAGCGGCGCGCTTGTAGCCTGTGCAATGCTCAACTTTCACATCCGGAAACTCAGTGGCAAGCTGAACGCTTTGGTCCATATAGCCATATGATGTTGTGAAGATTAGCTTGTGGCCTTGTTGGGCGAGGTCGCGCAGAATTGGCAGGCAGCTGGCATCTTCTTTGACGTTTTCGACAAAAGTTGAAGTGACTTTTCCGGCAAGTGCTTCGTCCATGGCCTTGCGGCCTTTGTCATGTGCCCATGTCCAACCAAAGTCACCGACTGGGCCGAGGTAGATAAAGCCAACTTTTAGCGGGTCAGCTGCCAATGCACTGCTGCCCAAAAGCGGCAGGGTGCTGACTGCAGCGGCAGTCTTGATAAAATTACGACGGGTGATATTGCTCATTTAGACTTCTCCTTGTTAAACTCAAAAGCTACACGCTGGGCATAAATGGCTTGCCTAAACAGGCAGGAGCTTCGCTCCCTGTGCGTTCGCGCGCGGAAATCACAGCCAAGACGATAATTGCCATCAAATAGGGCATGGACGCCCAAAATTGTGATGGCAAAAACGAAAAACCAGACGCATTTGCGTAGAGCTCAAGCGTCATTAATACACCGAAAAAATAGGCGCCTGTCAAAAGTCGCCCGGCTTTCCATCCCGAAAAAACGACCAGTGCAAGGGCAATCCAACCGCGTCCGGCGGTCATTTGTTCTGCCCACATTGGCGTGATGACGAGCGAGAAATAGCATCCCGCAATGCCGGACATAGCACCGCCAAAAGCGATGGCTGCATAGCGGATGCCAACGACGGAATAGCCGATGGAGTGGGCGGACAGATCGTTCTCACCGACAGCACGTAGGATAAGTCCTGCACGCGTTTTGTTGAGGAACCAGCCAACCAGAAACACCATAATGAGCGCGAAATAGACCAAGGGACTATGCCCAAAAAACACGCGCCAAATCGGGTCTCGCGCCAAACCTGTAGGGAATACGGAAGTAAACGGGGCTACAATAATGCCGACAAATCCCGCGCCAATCAGCGTGGAAACACCGATACCGAAAATGGAAAGCGCAAGACCTGTAGCGACTTGGTTTGAGCTGAAGCCGAGCACTAACAGGCCGAAAACAAGTGATGAGGCAGCGCCCGCAAGCGCGGCGGCGATGACGCCTAGCCATGGATTGAAGGTTATGAACGTTACCGCAAAACCAGTTACTGCGCCGATGAGCATCATGCCCTCGACGCCGAGGTTCAGCACGCCGCTTTTCTCGACAACTAACTCGCCAGTTGCAGCAAGAAGAATTGGCGTCGATATGCCGATAATGGTCACGATTGCGGAGATGATAAGGGCCAGGGTCATGTCGCTGCTCCTGCGGCTGGAGACGTGCTGACGCGAAGACGGTAACGAACCAAAATGTCGCCTGCCAGAATGAGAAACAGCATCATGGCTTGGAAAATGCCACCAACGGCAGCTGGCACATGAACGACTGTTTGCGCCACCTGACCGCCAACGGATGTTATGGCAATAACGATGCCCGCGATAAACACTCCGACGGGATGCAGCCTGCCAAGGAATGAAACGATAATTGCGGTGAAACCGAAACCTGAGGGGAAACCAAGATTGATCTGGCCGAGTTGGCTTGTTGCCTCAAGTATGCCCGCAAGTCCGGCCATGCCGCCGCTTATCATCATTGTTGACCAGATAGTACGCGACGCATCAAACCCGCCGTAGCGAGCGGCATGAGGAGCCGCACCGCTGACGCGCACATCAAAGCCGTAGATGGAGCGCTTCATAACCAGCCAGAACACCAGCATAAGAATGAACGCGATGACGAGGCCGGGCGGCACGAACGTCCCAGGGATTGTGTGGGGCAGCAATTGCGCCGGCGTAAACGGGGCCGTTTGCGGGAAGTTGTGGCCTTGCGGGTCTTTCCATGGCCCAGTGACAAGATAACTCAAAAGTTGCAACGCCACATAGACCAGCATGAGGCTGGATAGAACTTCATTGACTTTGTAGCGGGTTTTCAAGACCGCAGGAATAGCTGCCCACAAAGCGCCGCCAATGACGCCTGCAACGAGCATGGGTATAATGACAAGGCTGGTTTGAACGTTGGGCGTTAAGAAGGCTACAAATGCGCCTGCCAATGCGCCGACAATATATTGACCTTCCGCGCCGATGTTCCAGACCTTCGCCTCGTTACCAATCGAGAGACCCAAAGCAATGATAATGAGTGGCGCGGCTTTGGCTGCTACATCCTGCCATTTGTAGGATGCAAGTATGGGTGTGAAAAATACTTCTTTGATCGTTTGCTGACCATCAAACCCTAGGGCATCGATCAATAATGCACCGAAGACCATCGTGAGAAACACGGCGGCAATGGGGGTGAAAAGCCGCATGAAACGGCTTGGCTCTGGCCGTTTTTCAAAGCGGATGCGCATGGGAACCCTCTGGAAGTTTGACTGGTGACGCATCGCCGTGAACGCCGCCCATGAGCAGGCCGATTTCTTCGATGGATGCTTCGCCGACCTTCTTAGCTTTGGACAGGCGGCCCAAATTCATCACCGACATCGTGTCGCAAAGGCTGAGCAACTCGTCCAAATCTTGGCTGATGACGACGATTGCCGAGCCTTTGAGGGCAAGATCAACGATGGCCTGGCGGATGGCTGTGGCCGCGCCTGCATCCACGCCCCATGTCGGCTGGCTGACGACAAGAACGTCGGGCGCTTGCAAAATTTCGCGACCCATGATGAATTTTTGTAAATTCCCGCCGGAGAGCGAACCAGCGGTGGAAAGCGGGCCTTGGGCCTTTACCGAGAACGTTTTGATAATGTTGGCTGCATAGGAGGTAGCCTTGCTGCCATCCACAAGGCCGTTTGCAACCATATCCAGGCGCTGACGGGCAGTGAGAACGGCGTTATCTGTGAGTGAGAATTCGCCTACCGCCGCGTGGCCGTTGCGCTCTTCTGGGACTGTGCAAAGTCCGGCAAGGCGCCGTGCGCTCGGCCCCATGTGGCCAATTGATTTGCTGTCTATTTTGATAGCGGAAGCATCGCCGATCGCGATTTCGCCTCCGAGCGCAGCAAGCAACTCGTTTTGTCCGTTGCCTGCGACACCCGCAATACCGAAGATTTCGCCAGCCTTGACGCTGAAATTCACATCACTCAACGCAACCCCGAAATCGCCGCGTTTTGGCATATTTAACTTTGTGACTTCAAACTTGGCCGCGCCAAAAGTGCGGCCTGCGGTCTTGGAGATGTCCTTCAAATTGGCGCCACTCATCAGCTCGGCCATCGCGCGCGATGTCAT
>JANPBE010000775.1:0-1070 GCA_031430295.1 Phyllobacterium sp. | reverse complement strand
CTCGAAGTGGCGACATTCTACACCCAGTTCCAGCTCGGTCCTGTCGGTACTCGTGCCCATATCCAAGTTTGCGGCACGACGCCGTGCATGTTGCGCGGTTCCGAAGCCTTGATGGACGTGTGCAAATCCAAAATCCACCATGACCAGTTCCATTTGAATGAAACCGGCACGCTGTCGTGGGAAGAAGTCGAATGCCTCGGCGTATGCGTTAACGCGCCGATGGTTATGGTTTTCAAAGATACTTATGAAGATTTGACGCCGCAGCGCCTCGAAGAAATCATTGACTTGTTTGAACAAGGCAAGGGCGCTTCAGTGCCAACTGGCCCGCAGATCAAGCGCGACTTCGCCGCTCCCGCATCCGGTTACACAACTTTGCAGGATAAAAAGGCGATTTCCAAAGCCGAGCGTCAACGCCTAGCGAAGGAATTTGCCAAGGAGCAAGCCGCCAAGGCCGCATTGGCCGCTGCATCCGCCGCTGCTTCGCCAGTTGTTCCGGCTGTTGCACCTGTGGTGTCCAACGCCGCTACGCCAAAGACCGCCGCTATGGAAACCAGCCCTGCAATCAAAGGACCTTCAAAGGTCAAAGTGAGTGCAAAGGCTGAAGAAAAAGGCTCGTCTGAGCCAGCGCCTAAGGCAGGCAGCACGTCCGTGCGCGGTATCGTCGATTTGAAACCGGCCGCTGGCGGCGGCAAAGACCGCAGCAATGGCAATTCGAAGATTTCCAAGACAGCAGATTCCGCCTCCCAAATGCTGGCTTCAGCGCCAAAAGCTGCAAAATTAACTGCCAAAGCCGCACCAAAAGCGCCAGTCGAGCAAGCGCCAGAACTATTGAAAGCGCCACGCGGTGCGGCCGATGATCTGGAATTGATTTGGGGCGTTGGTCCAAAGCTGGCAAAAATTCTCAATGACATGGGCATCTGGCATTTCTCGCAAATTGCCGCTTGGGGCAAGGCAGAACTCAATTGGGTTGATGACCGCCTGACAGGCTTCAAAGGCCGCGCATCTCGTGATGAGTGGGTCAAACAATCCAAAAAACTGGCCAAAGGCTGGCGTCCGAGCAACTCTGTTGG
>JANPBE010000774.1:0-9915 GCA_031430295.1 Phyllobacterium sp. | reverse complement strand
CCTTGCGGCCGCAGGCATTGGCGTTGTCACTGTACTCGCTGCATTGCCTTTTCTCGTTACAGAGGCGGCGCACCATGATGTGGCAACCCCTAAACAAAAATATTCCTGGCCAAAGGGCGGAGCGATTTACATTCTTGGCTTCATGGCCCTGTTTTCCATGATACCGGAAGGCGCAGTTTTGGATTGGGCAGCGCTTTATCTGAGCAAGGAACTCGGCAGCGACATCGCCACAAGTGGCTTTGCCTTCGCGTTCTTCTCCGCAACAATGGCGGTAATGCGATTTATGGGCGACAGGGTTCGCAATCGTTTCGGCGCTGTTCAAACCATGCGTATCTCCGGCTTTATCGCAGCGGCGGGCATGTTGGCTGGCGGCCTTGCGCCAAGCCCTTGGCTGGTTATTGCTGCATTCGCAGTGTCTGGCCTCGGCATCGCCAATATGGTTCCCATTGCCTTTTCCGCAGCAGGCAACCAGCCTGGCCTCTCCCCCGGTGCAGGCATCGCGTTGGTCACCATGATGGGCTATTCCGGCATTCTCGTCGCGCCATCAAGCATAGGCTTTGTCGCAGAGCATATCGGCTACCGCATTACCTATATCACGCTGGCGTTTTTCTTGGTCGTGGTCGCAATGCTAGCAGGCCGTGTTGCATCGGCAGATCGGATAAACGCCAGCAATTCCTCGTAGAGAAAATCAGCTGTGCGGCGAATGCGTGGTGAGGTTTTTACATCCTTGTGCATGGCAAGCCATGTTGGCAGTACCGGTAGCGGCATTTCAGGTAGTATAGGAATGATTGACGGCTCGCTTGCCACCAATGGCGCTTGCGCGATGCCAATGCCGACGCCAGCCTTAATGGCTTGCCAGATAACAACTTGATTGTCCGAGCGAAACTGAAACGCATGGCGATCAATCTTAATGCCAAATTGCGCGAAGCCCTTGATATAATTATCCGCCCTATCTTCACCAATCATCCGGTGACGGGGAAGGTCATATGGGCTTTGCGGTCTGCCATAGGTCTCAAGGTAGGACGTCGCCGCACAGGCTGTCAGCGCAACGTCGGCAATCTTGTGGGCAATGAGATCGTCTTGCTCCGGCCGCACCATGCGAATGGCAATATCCGCGTCACGGCGCAGGAGATTGTCCAACTGATTGCTTGCCACCACCTCTGTCTCGATGCCGGGCTCATGTCTTGCAAACCGCGCCAGAATTTCCGGCAAAACCAAAGTCGCAATAATCTCGCTGGCGGTGATGCGTATCGTGCCCTCAATGCGCTCGGTAGCGCCAAAAGCAACGCGCGAAAATGCCTCCATCCCAGTTTGTACAGGTTGAGCATGGCCGCGCAGCAAAATGCCATTGTCTGTCAGCTCATAGCCGTTACGTCCGCGCCGGAACAAAACCACGCCAAGCGCCTGTTCAAGCTCGGCAATGTGGCGGCCAATCGTCGGCTGGCTTGCGCCTAGTGCCCGCGCAGCGGCGGATAACCCGCCGTGTTCGGCAACAGCAATGAACGAGCGTACCAAGTTCCAATCAATAACATCCATGCCACGCCTATTCAATTATGAATAACAAAGTATCATGTATAGCCAATTTCCATTCATAATCAAATAAACCATAACCAGCCCATCGAAATATGATGGAGAGACAAAATGACCACAATCGCAGTTTTGGGTGCCAATGGCCGCTTGAGCCGTACCGTTGCCAAAGCCTTCCTTGATGCTGGCTATGACGTTATCGCGGTAACGCGCAGCGGCAAACCATTGCCGGAATTAAATGGCGCACGCTGTGTTGCGGCTGACGCATCGGATGCCCAAAGCCTGATTGAAGCCACCAAAGGCGCAGACATCATCTTCAATGGCCTCAACCCGCTCTACACCGAGTGGGAAGAAAAAGTCCTCCCAATGGCACGAAATGTCATTGCCGCCGCAAAAGCCAATGGCGCTGTGCATCTCTTTCCCGGCAATGTCTATGGCTACGGATCTCCTATGCCCGTGGAACTTACCGAGACAACGCCCATGCGTCCAAGCAATAGCAAGGGCCGCATTCGTGTAGAAATGAAACGCATATTTGCTGAAGAAGCGGCGCGTGAAGGCGGGGTTCAGACCATCGTGCTACGCGCCGGTGACTTCTTCGGCGGAACTGGCAAGGGCAGCTGGTTTGATCTTTCGTCGATAACCAAACTATCCAAGGGTATTTTCACCGCCAACGGCCCTGCAAACCTTATCCATGAATGGGCATATTTGCCAGACTTCGCCCAAGCCTTTGTTAAACTGGCAAATGTCAGACAGCGCTTGAACCGGTTTGAAAATCTCAACTTTCCAAACCACGCCATCACCGAATTGCAGTTAAAGGGAGCCGTGGAGACCGCAACTGGCAAGAGCCTTAAACTCGCACAATTGCCTTGGTGGATGTTACGTGGGCTGGGACTTTTCCAACCCATGATGCGGGAGTTAGTAAAAATGTCTTACCTACGCTTCGAGCCGCACCGTCTGATTTCTACCCGCCTTGCCAGTTTGATTGGCGAGATACCGTACACACCCTTGGATATGGCGGTGAGGCAGGCAATGATTGACCAGGGCATTACCGTGCAGCCGCTATCAATAGCTGCGTAAATCTGTCCATAAAAAAGAGGGCGGCCACTTCGCAGCGGCCGCCCTTTGTTTATTCTGAACGCTCCAAGATCATTCTGCCGGGGCTAGGCCCGCATCTGGCAAAGGCTTGTTTTTTGGTTTGCGGCGGAACAGGCGCTTGAAACTATTGAGCAAGCTATCTTCCGGCGTTTCACGCGTGAACAGCATCAGCGCAGATGGCGTGACAATCAGCGTCAAGATTGTCGAGAATGCCAAACCGAAAACGATAGCGCTGGAGAGTGCAATCCACCACTGCGTCGATGGCGCACCAATCGTGGTATCATGCGACATGATTTCGAGGTTGGCGCCAAACGCAATCGGGAACACGCCCAATATCGCCGTCGCCGCTGTCAGCACAACTGGACGCGCTCGCTCGCGGCAAGTCTGCAAGATCGCATCCAGCTTGCTTTTGCCCTCATGGCGCAGCGTGTCGTAGGTGTCGATAAGAACAATATTATTGTTCACCACCACGCCCGCCAGCGCGATGACGCCAATGCCCGACATCACGATACTGAAAGGCTTGCCCGTAATCATCAGCCCTAAGAACACGCCGATAGTGGACATCAACACAGCGGAAAGCACCAGCCACACGCTGGTAAACTTGTTGAATTGAGCGAGCAGCACCACGAAGATTAAGAAAATAGCCGCGCCAAAGGCCTTACCCAAGAACGCGCTGGCCTCTTCACTATCCTTGTCCGAGCCAACCATTTGGTAACTGATGCCACCAAAATCCTGTTTTGCCATCACCGCAGCGACACGCGCTTGGACTACAGATGGCTGAACACCTTCTTTGACATTGGCCTGCACCGTAATCGTGCGCTCGCCGTCGATGCGGTTAAGCGTGCCAACAGAATGCGCTGGCTCGCGGGTTACAAAGTTGGAAATCGGCACGGAACCTTGCGCTGTTTCAATACGCAATTGATCAAGTGTTCCCAGCGTACGCCGGTCTTCAGGCAGGCGCAGGCGAATATCCACACTGTCATCAGAACCGGCAGGACGATATTCCGATAGCTTTAGACCGGAGGTCACAAGCTGCACAACGGTGCCAACTGAGCCCGGCCCGATGCCATACTTGGCAGCTTCCGTGCGATCGACCTTCAATTCCCAATCGATGCCGGGAATTGGCAGTCCGTCAGAAATATCCAAAATTTCATTGTCAGCTTTTAAGAGTGTCACAACTTTACGTGCTGCATCTTCAATACCAGCAGGGTCAGCCGCATGAAGGCGCACTTGCACGGCTTTACCCGTCGGCGGGCCAGCGGCAGGTACCGATACCTCAATATCAACGCCCGGAATGCCCGCCATTGCAATGCGTAAATCCGCTAGGATTTCATCGGCTGGTTTGCGCTCGCGCCAGTTGATAAACTCATACTGAATGACGCCAATCACATCAGGGGCGATATCATTGCCCTGTGCACCGCCGGCACCAACACGGGTGTAAACCGACTTAACGCCCGGCCATCCTAATATGCGCTGTTCGGCGATGCGAACCTTTTGATCTTTTTCGTCGAGCGACATGTTTCCCCGCGCATGGACGTATAGCAGACCATAATCCGGCTCAACATTCGGGAAGAACTCAACGCCCTTGCCAATTTTTCCATATCCAACAGGAACCGCAACTAAGAGGGCGACCGCCAGTAGCAGAATGGTTTTGGGGTGTGTCACAGCCCGCTTAACAATCGCCATGTACCAACCATCACGATGCTCTTCGACATGGGTTGGCTTTTGCGCAAACATAGCGCCAAGCGTTGGCGTAAATACCAGCGCATAGAGCAGCGAGGCCGACAAAGTCGCTATCAGCGTTATCGGCATATATTTCATAAACTCGCCGACAATCCCCGGCCAGAACAAAAGCGGCGAGAAAGCCGCCACGCGTGTTAGCGTTGCCGCTAGCACGGGCCCCGTCATTTTCTTGGCCGCCATCGAATAAGCTTCGACCTTATCCATGCCCTCAGACATGCGCCGCTCGGCATACTCGGTGACGATAATCGCATCATCCACCAACATCCCGACAGCGAGAATAAGCGCAAACAGCACCACCAAGTTAACCGTGTATCCCGCCAATGACAGGAATAATATGCCCATCAAGAACGACACCGGAATGGCAAAACCAATAAACAGCGAGGCACGGCCGGATAGCGCAAACAGAATGACGATGAACACCAGAATAACCGCTGTTAGAACGGAATTCTGCAAATCGCTTAGCATCTGGCGGATGTTTTCGGACTTATCTTGGCTGTAGGTTATATCGCCGCCTTTGAGCTTGGCTTTGTAAGCATCCGCGATTTTCTTCACGGCATCCACAGTGTTGATAAGGTTCGCACCGGTGCGCTTTGACACTTCAATCGCAATAGCAGGCTTGCCGTTCAGACGTGTGATGGATTCTGCGTCTTTATAAGTCGAGCGAATGGATGCAAGGTCGCGCGCGCGGACAACCGCATTCGGACCAGCAACAATCGGCAGGTTGGCGACATCTTCGACCGTTTCGATGAGCGAAGGAACCTTAACAGCATATTTGCCCTCGGTGCCTTCTAGTGCACCAGCTGCCACTAGACTGTTGGAGCCTGCAACAGCGCCAACCAACTGGTCCAATTTTAAGCCATAAGAAGACAGTTTAACCGGATCAATAATTACTTCGACAAGATCATCACGCGCGCCTTGCAGCTTGGCTTCAAGCACACCGTCCACATCGCCGATTTCCTTTTTCAGTTCACGGGCAGCGGTAAGCAATTGGCGTTCCGGCGCATCGCCAGAGAGCGTAACAACCAGCACCGGGAACTCAGAAATGTTTACCTCGTTAATGCTCGGCTCATCGGCTCCTGATGGCAGATCACGCTTGGCATCGCTCACCTTTGAGCGCACATCATCCAGCGCCTTAGAAAGATTTGCACCGGCGTTAAACTCAACCAACACATTGCCGCCGCCCTGATAGGCGGTCGAGCGCATCTCTTTGATGTCTTTAATATTCTTGAGCGAAGCTTCCATAGGGCGAAGTAGCAAGCGCTCGGAATCCTCGGGCGATATCCCTGAGTAACCCATCGAAACATAAATAATCGGAATTTGAATATCCGGTTCCGCTTCCTTCGGAATGGACTGGTAAGCCAGTCCGCCGGATAGCAGCAAAAACAATAGGATAGAAATCGTCAGTCGCGCGTTGCGAATGGCAAGGTCAATGAGATAGCTCATGGGGATTGCCTTTCGTTTACTGTGCTAATTCAGCGGAGAACTGCGCGGCTAATTTTTTCAGTGTGTCAGCATCCGGCTCAACCACAGTCACCGCCTCGCCGTCAGTCACAAAGTCCTGACCGGAGATAATGATTTTTGTGCCATCTTTAACACCTGTCAGAATGATCGCATCTGTCGCGTCATCAATCAATTCAACAGGCAAGAACACCACCTTATTGTCTTTATCGACAGCACGGACACCAATTGCCCCATCCAAATTCAAAGTCACAGCCGAGCGCGGCAATTTGATTGCTTTCACCGGATCAGACATCAAATTCACTTCAGCAGTCATGCCCGCGGGAATAGTACCATCTTTATTGGCAACCGCCACTTCAACACGGTAAGTACGCGTGGCAGCGCTGGCATCACGGCTAATGTAACGCACAGTGCCATCAGCTACTGTGCCATTCACGAGCTTCACAGTCGCTGGGCTACCGATTTTGATTTGGCTCAAGTTACGCTCAGAAATCTCGCCCGTCGCCACGATTGGATCAAGCGAAAGCAACGTAGCCACGACCGCACCCTGCTGAACAGACGCGCCATTTTGCACGGAAATCTTATCAACCAGCCCGTCAAACGGCGCAATCACTTGCGTACGCTCCAATTCGGCCTTTGCCGATTCAAGCTGAGACTGGGCGTTTTGCAAATCAGCGCGCGCGCTGTCCAATTGCAGCTTGGCAACATTGCCCTTTTTGGCAAGTGCCTCCGTGGCATCGGCCTGCGCCCGCTTCTGAGCAACAACCTGTGAAGCGGCATCAACCGCAATCTTTTTTTCAGCAGAATCCATAGCAAGGATAACGTCGCCCGCCTTAACAGTGTCGCCCTGTTTGATAGTGAGCGATGTAATCGTTCCACTCGCCCGCACCGCGAGTTCCGCCTTCTTGTCGGCCTCTGTCTGGCCGGAAATACGAATGGTCAAGCGATGGTCAATAAAAGGAACAGCAACAGCCGATACTGTGCGCGGTGCCTTCACAGCATCAGCCTTTGCAGGCTCAACTTTTTTCTCATCGCCCTGCGCCGCGCTGCCAACAGACGAAAACTCGCCCGTCAACACCCATGCGGCAGCCGCCACTAAAACTACAACAGAAGCAAATTTATGAAAGCGAAAACGGGCCATTTTTTATCCGGTCGTGATGAATGCTGAGAGGGTGGGCGAACGCCGACTTTGCGAACCAAGTGGTACGCCAACCGGGTGTTTACAAGTGAGGAGGCAGGTCACTGCCTTTGTCTCCTGACAGAGGTGAAATACAGTATTCTTCGCAGTTGCGAAAGGGTTGCCATTAAAAATTATCCAAACGGTAAATTTATTGCGCAGGGCACGGCGCACCTGCCCCTGCCCAACGTTGCAACGCATCAAAAGTTTCCTGCGCGGAGCCCGGCGCTGGTTCGCGGCCCTTACCGGGTTGCCAGCCCCACGCTACCAGCGGATCATGCAACACATGCTGCGCAATATCCTCTAGTGTGCGATTGCCGTTACGCAGCGGATCTTTGATTTGCGCGCATATTTGTGCCGACGTCTGGCCCAGCCATACCATCGAGGCAGGAGCCAAGTGCCAGTTCGGCGCACCGGGCGTCATGCCTTCTAAAACGCCGTTTTTCTCCGTATGGCAGTTAGAACAGCGCATTCCAATATTTCCCATGCCATCCAATCCACGCTGCACATTCATGCCATGCACAACACTCAGTCCTAGCCTTTCGATAAACCAATGCGGGCGATCATCAGGGGTATGACAGTTGGCGCAGCGTGGATGCGACAGCACCGCATTGATCTTTGCCCAATCGCCAAGCCCATCTGCCTTGGCAACTGTTATAAAGGTAATAAGAAGGAGTGCCGAAAACAGTAGTTTCAATGAGGCGATCATACAAAGCTCACTTCTCTTGATAGTGGCAGCGAGCGAATACGCTTGCCAGTGAGGGCGAAGATCGCGTTGGCTAATGCCGGTGCAGCCCCCGGGGTACCAATCTCGCCAACGCCACCCATTTCCTCGCCATTTTCCAGAACCTCTATTTCAAACTCCGGCGCTTGCCACATGCGCATGGCATCAAAGTCTGCAAAATTGGACTGCTCCACCATGCCATCGCTGAACGTAATTTCTTGGTTCATCGCTGCGGAAAGCCCGTAAATTACGCCAGACATGATCTGCGCTTTGATGTTATCCGGATCAAGCGCAATGCCGACATCAGCCGCGCACCAAACCTTGGTGATTTTGATCCCCTTGGGGGTATTTTCCACCTCAATAACCTGCGCAACCCAGCCGCCGAATGCCAGCGTGAACGCGAAGCCTTTGGCACGGTTCGGTGTATTTGTGCCCCAGCTGGACATGGCCGCAACACGCTGAATTGCTTTAAGTGCCGTTGGCTGTTGCGCCATCATTTTGAGCCGCAACACCACCGCATCTTGTTTGGCAGCAATGGCCACCTCGTCCATAAAGCTCTCGTGGAAAAAGCAATTGTGTGAATTGCCAACCGAGCGCCAAAAGCCGATTGGCACTTTCAGATCGGCCTCTATGCCGCGAAAACGCATATTGGCAATGTCATAGGGCTGGTTAAACGCGCCATCTGTAATCGCCTTGTCCGGCCCCAGCGGCATAGAGCCCATCCACGGCAACGTCCGCGATATTATCGAGCGCATGGTTGACGGCGAGGCAATCGTCGCATCCAGCGCCACTGGCGTGCCATCATCACCGAGACGTGCAGTGAATTTTGCTGCTACCGTCGGCCGGTAATAGTCATGCGTCATATCTTCTTCGCGTGACCACAGGACCTTAACCGGCTTACCTTCCGCCGCAACGGCGAGCAGCGTGGCATAAGCGGTAAAGTCAGCCTCGCCGCGCCGTCCAAATCCGCCGCCCATCAAGGTGGTGTGAACTGTTACGTCATCTTGGCTCAGCCCCGCAACCCGCGCTCCTATAAAGCGAGATATCGTCGGCACTTGGTTTGGCGACCAGATTTCTAATTTGCCGTCTTTAAATTGTGCTGTCGCGTTCATCGGCTCCATCGTGGCATGAGCCACATAGGGAACAACATATGAAGCCTCAACGATCTTGTCTTGTGGCGCGTCCGCAAACTGCTTTTCCACATCACCGATCGTGCGCAGCGATGAACCACCGCCAGCTTTCAGGGCATCAGCCAACACGACAGAAATTTGATCACTGCTGGCAGGATAAGGCGCATCGCCCCACACCACTTCCAGCACACTCGCCGCCTTAAATGCCGTCCAAGTGTCCTTGGCAATCACGCCAAGCCCATGGCCAAACTGGCAGTCAATCTCCACAATTTTGATGACACCAGCAAGCGCCTGCGCAGCCTTGGCATCAAAGGACACCATCTTCGCACCAAGGCGTGGGCTCATTTTCACAGTGCCGTAGACCATATCCGGCAATTTCACATCGATGCCAAAGATCGGCGCCCCTGTCACCTTGTCGCGCATATCCAGGCGCGGCTGCGACTGGCCGAGAATCTTCCACTTACTCTTATCTTTTAAAACTATAGTTTCAGGCGGCAACAGCTTAGCAGCTGCCATCGCCAGCTCGCCATAGCTCAGTGCCTCACCTGTGATGGGATTGGTAATAATCGCGCCTTCAACGCCAAGCTTCTCCGGCTTCAAATTCCATTTTTGCGAGGCGGCCAACTTCAACACTTCGCGGGCGGCAGCGCCCGCATGGCGCATTTTCTCAAAAGCATCGATGCTTGAAGACGACCCGCCGGTAATTTGCAGCGCCATGATTTTACCCATTGCGCCCATCACGGCGCGAAAGCTGTCTTGTTGTGTGCCGTGCTCAAAATCCGGAAACGGCGCGTTACCAGCCATCGCAGCACTGTTATAGTAAGCACCCGATGCCGGACCATGCACCACCGTGATCTGGTCCATCCCCACTTCCAACTCCTCCGCCACGAGTGCCGCGAGCGTCGTCATAACGCCTTGGCCCATTTCCGCACGCGGCGCGATGACGGTGATGATGCCATCGGTACTGATCTTTACATAGGGGTTAAACGTCGTCTCGCCCTCACCGAGATCATCCAGCAGCGTGTTATGAACAGGCTTCTTATATTGGTAATAGCCAAAGG
>JANPBE010000773.1:0-3440 GCA_031430295.1 Phyllobacterium sp. | reverse complement strand
GGCCTTAAAAGCTCTACTCAAGACTTATGGTCCGATAGTTGGTGTGGACTTTGACCTTTCATCATGCTTGCATTTTCGTGACCTGAAAGGGAGTGAGTTTTGTCCGAAACTGTGGTGATCCTGTCCGCTATTGCCTATGTGTGCCTGCTTTTTGGCATAGCCGCCTATGGCGACAGGCAAAAGAGCAGCAATAAAACTGCACGACCTTACGTCTATGCGCTTAGCCTTGCGATCTACTGCACGTCATGGACTTTTTTCGGATCGGTTGGCCTGGCAGCCGAGCGAGGCATAGAGTATCTGGGTATTTATATAGGGCCAATATTGGTTTTTACGCTTGGCTTCAAGTTTCTCAGGCGTATCATTCAACTTGCCAAATCTGAGCGCATCACGTCAGTCGCCGACTTTTTAGGCTCGCGCTATGGTAAGAATTTTGGCGTCTCATCACTGGCCACTGTGATAGCAGCCATGGCGGCGGTGCCGTACATCGCTATTCAGCTCAAGGCGATTTCCGGCTCCTTTGACCTATTTACCAGCCATCTCGGCGGCACAATGATGGGCGGAAGTTTTGTAATAGCTGACTTTTCTTTTCTTGTGGCGGCAGCATTGGCTTTGTTTTCTATGTTGTTCGGCACTAGACATGCCGACGTTACCGAACATCAAAATGGGTTAATATTGGCGGTCGCTGTCGAGTCGGTTATCAAACTCACAGCATTTCTGGCTGCCGGAATAGCGGTTACTTTCATTCTGTTCGGGCAACCGGGTGAGCTGGTAAACGCGATGCAGTCCAACCCGGCGGCACAAGCGGCGCTTGCCTATCGTCCTTCGCTCGGCACGTGGATTATACTTATCGGGCTTTCCGGCTTTGCTGCAATCCTGCTTCCACGGCAATTCCATGTGATGATTGTGGAGAACCGTGATGTCAGCGAATTGCGCACTGCGGCGTGGCTTTTTCCCCTCTATCTCATATTGATCAATCTCTTCGTCATGCCAATTGCATTGACCGGCCTAACCCATTTACCGGCTGGGTCACCGGCAGACCTCTATGTGTTGGCGCTGCCGCTTAGTGTTGGGGCGAATTGGCTGTCACTGCTGATTTTTATCGGCGGACTTTCGGCCGCAACGGCGATGGTGATTGTAGCGACGGTTGCGCTTTCAATCATGATTTCCAATGATCTGATTTTGCCTCTCATGTTGCGCCGCTATGTCGGCAAAGAGCGCGATCAAGATGAAAATCTACCAGCCACGATCTTGAATGTTCGCCGTGCCGCCATTCTTTGCATCATGCTCGCGGCCTATGCCTACTATCGTGAAACAGCCGTAAACTTCCGCTTGGCCTCTATCGGACTCATCAGCTTTGCGGCAATCGCGCAATTTGCTCCGGCATTTATTGGAGGGCTGATATGGCGTGAGGCCAACGCACGCGGCGCCATATTGGGTATGGCAGTTGGTACTGTGGTTTGGTTTTATACGCTTCTTTTCCCCACCTTGGTCGGTGCAGATCATCCTGTCGTCATGCAAGGGTTATTCGGGCTGGAATGGCTGCGCCCTCAGCACCTATTTGGCGTTGAAACCAGCGCGTTGACCCATGGCGTAATTTTTAGTCTTTCGCTTAATATTCTCTTTTATGTGCTCGGATCGTTCTCCCGCCTGTCATTTCCGTTGGAGCGCATTCAAGCATCAATATTTGTGCCGCGCGATGCAACACCAATGCCCAGTTTGCGACGATTGCGAACGGCCGTAACTGTCGATGATCTTCATGCAACAATTGCCCGCTATCTTGGCGCAGAGCGTACTGAGCGATCGTTTCAAACTTTCGAGGCCGGTGAGGGTCGTCAAGCGCACCGCAGCGTACCGGCAGACGTGGCGACCATTCGCTTTGCCGAACAATTGCTCGCCAGTGCGGTCGGTTCATCCTCCGCGCGGCTAATTCTTTCACTGCTGTTTCAGCGCAACGACCAATCCAGCCGCAATGCGTTTCGTCTTTTAGACGATGCCTCTGAAGCACTTCAACATAATCGCGATCTGTTGCAAATCGCGCTGGACCAGATGGCGCAAGGCATCACTGTTTTTGACAAAAACTACCAATTAACGTGTTGGAACCGGCAATACCGGACGCTGTTTGATTTACCCGATCATTTTGGCCAGGTCGGCGTCTCGCTTCGGGCGATTTTGGATTTCTTAAGCGAACGCGGCGATATATCGAGGCGCTTCGAAGACAGTGCCATCAAGCGCCTCAGCCAATTTGGCCTGCCTTGGCAAATCGAGTTGGCTACCAGCAATCGTATCATTGAGCTGCGCTCCAACCCGATGCCAGACGGCGGCATTGTGGCGACCTACACCGATATTACCGCTAGGGTTAGGGCAGACGAAGCGTTGAAAAAGGTGAATGAAAGCCTGGAGCAGCGCGTGGAGTTGCGCACTTCGGAACTTAGCCGTGTCAATACCGAATTGGCGCAAGCGCAATCACTGGCGAATGAAGCCAACATCAGCAAGACGCGATTTCTGGCCGCCGCAGGCCATGATATTTTGCAGCCTTTGAATGCAGCGCGGCTTTATAGCGCCTCACTTGTTGAACGGTTGGGAACATCTGAAAACGAGAAGATTGTTAGTAACATTGAATCTTCATTAGAGTCAGTTGAAGCCATTTTAGGTGCGGTGCTGGACATTTCCCGGCTGGATACAGGCGCGCTTAGACCTACGCTCACGACATTTCCCTTGGATACTTTGCTCCGGCAAATTGAGACTGATTTTTCTCCGATTGCTGCCAAAAAGCATCTTAAGTTCACAGTGCTGCCGACGAAATTTTATGTCCGCTCAGATCGCAATCTATTGGCGCGGCTCATTCAAAATCTGGTTTCCAACGCTATTAAATACACCCGTAGTGGCGGCGTCGTGGTGGGCGTGCGTCGTCGCGGGGCTTTACTCGAAATTCAAGTGGTGGATAGCGGCATCGGCATTGCGCAGGATAAATCGCGTTCCGTATTCAAGGAGTTTACGCGATTGGAAGAGGGCGTGCGCGAGGCGGAAGGGCTGGGATTAGGCCTGTCAATTGTGGAACGCATCGGCAAAGTTTTGAAGCTGCCAATCATCATCAAGTCGCACGTCAACCGTGGTACGACGATGAGTGTTGCGATTGCCAGCGTGAACCCGACCAAGGAGCAAGCCCAGCTAAAAGCCGCGCCTCAGCCTGCAAACCTCGCGGGCCTGCCGCAACTACGGCTGTTGTGCATCGATAATGACCTGCGCATTTTAGATGGAATGAAAACGCTGTTGTCAGGCTGGTCGAACGATGTGATCTGCGTTTCCGACGGGCAAGCGGCGCTACGCGAGACTGAGCGTCCGGACTTTGTTCTTGTGGATTATCACTTGAACAATGAGACCGGGATTAGCGTGATCACGCAATTGCGCGATAAGTTCGGCGCGGATTTGCAAGCCATCTT
>JANPBE010000772.1:0-2248 GCA_031430295.1 Phyllobacterium sp. | reverse complement strand
GCGCTGTCGAAGAGATTTGGCTTGCATCCGCTGCGGTGAATAATCGTCGCTCTATAAGGATAACCGAAATACGCGGGAAGAAACAGCACGTTGATGCGGCTCTAGTAAATGAAACAGTAAACTGGCGGAGACGGCGGGATTCGAACCCGCGATACTCTTTTGGAGTATGCTCATTTAGCAAACGAGTGCCTTCAGCCTCTCGGCCACGTCTCCGCACGGGGTTCGGATAGACGTAAATCGTCCGGCCCTCAAGGGTTAAATGCATTTGTTCGGCATTAAAATTTGGTACATGAAAAAAGGTGTCTAATTCGACCCGATTGAGTTGAATTAGTTTGGCAGCTCATTTTCCCACGGTGGGTTGGCACCGGCGCGAGACACTGTGACGGCCGCCGCGCGGACGGCGAGCGAGAGAGCCGCTGCCATATCCTCTTGGCTGAGGGTCTCAAGCGCTTCTTTTGTGAGTTTTTCACTCTTATATAGCCAAGCCAAGATTCCGGCGTTCACAGTATCGCCTGCGCCAACGGTATCGACCACGGCTACCTTTAGGCCCGGCACACTAACTTTGCCCGCTTTACCTATGGCAACGGCACCTTCCGGTCCCTTGGTCATGACCACCAGCTTGGCGTTTCCGGCAAGCAGTTTTGCGGCAAAACCATCGAAATCGCCGCCGGCATCAAAGAAGACCAAATCCTCATCTGACAACTTTATTATGTCAGACATTGCCAACATCCGCTCCATGCGGGCGCGGTGGGCGGGCTTATCCTTTATAAAGGAAGTGCGTATGTTTGGATCGAAGGAAATTACGCGGGATTTATGCTCACGGCGCATCATTTCCTCATATGTGCCACCACATGGCTCCGGTATAAGGCTTATGGCACCAAATTGCAGTGCGGAAACAGAAGCATCCAACGCTGGGATGTCAGTTTGGGCTAAAAGGCGGCCGGCTGTGCCTTCATCATAAAAGGCGTATTGCGCCGCGCCGTTGACCAACTTTACGAAGGCAAGGGTTTCCGGATGGTCCGAGCGCACAACATATTTAGTATCAACGTGGCTTTCACCCAGATATTTCACCAAAATATCACCGAAAAAGTCAGTGGAAATGCCGGAGAAAAAGCCCGACGGTGCGCCGAGGCGACCAAGTGCGATTGCCGTATTATAAACAGCGCCGCCCGCGACGGGCATATAACATGCCTCGCCAGCTGAAGTTTCGCGTGGCAGCATATCGATGAGTGCTTCACCGCAAGACAAGATCATCTGAAACTCCGCGTGGCTGTTTATAAACCAGAATTGACTTATCAGGCGCGATAGCACCTGAAAATTCAAAATCCAACCCATATGGGCGATAAAATCGTTTGAAAAACACTTTGCAAGCATTGAGAAATGCGACAGGTTGGAATCAAAGTTGGACACTTCACTAATGCGCCCTGCCCTTTCCCTGCACGCCCAAAACTTGCCATCAGCCGTACCATTTGTCGGGCCTGAGGCAATTGCACGCCAAAACGAGCGGCAATTTCTGGCAAGGCTTGGCGCGAATGAGAATGGCTTTGGCCCATCACCGCGTGTGATTTCTGCAATGCAAGCCGCCGCAAGCGACATTTGGCAATATCCTGACCCAGATAATTTCGAATTAAAACAAGCAGTTGCGCGCCATTTTGGCGTTGGCTTTGAAAATGTCAATATTGGCGGCGGGATTGACGGGTTGCTCGGTCATACGGTGCGGCTCTATCTCAATCCAGGTGATAAAGTTGTAACATCTTTGGGCGTTTACCCGACGTTCGGGTATCAAGCGACGGGCTTTGGTGCGGATATCATTGCCGTTCCTTATAAAGATGACCATCAAGATTTAGACGGCATGTTAGAAGCGGCTTTTCGTGAAAAGCCGAAACTCGTTTACCTTGCAAATCCTGATAATCCGATGGGAACTTGGCATCGTGGTGCTAGGATTGCTGCCTTTGCGGCACAACTTCCACCGGAAACTATGCTGATTTTGGACGAAGCCTACGGTGATGTGGCGTCACCGGACATGCTACCGGTCATCAATGTCAATACATCCAACGTTCTTAGATATCGAACCTTTTCAAAGGCTTACGGACTGGCTGGCCTACGAATTGGTGCTGTATTCGGCTCGTCGGAGGCGGTATCCGCGTTTGATAGGGTGCGCAATCATTTTGAAATGAGCCGGATGGCGCAAGTAGCAGCCCTCGCCGCATTGGCAGATCAAGAATATCTTGAACAATCGATCAATAAA
>JANPBE010000771.1:0-3368 GCA_031430295.1 Phyllobacterium sp. | reverse complement strand
AAATGCCAATAAACGAGTATAATCACGACTATCCATCTCTGGATTCGCGGGTTCCGCTGCGCGGCCCCGGAATGACGAGGCGCGGGGATAAGTCTTCATTTTGCAAGCGCACGCTCCTTCTTCTCCCCTACCAAAGGTGGGGGAGAAGGTGGCGCGAAGCGCCGGATGAGGGGGCGGTCCGAGCGGACTCAAACCTCAAATTCAAGCCATAAAGCACACCAAAATCGCAACCAAATTTCCAAACATTGCGGCGCTCCCTTCACCGTCACGGCTACGCCGCGCCACCTCATCCCCCAAGCTGCGCTTAGGGGAGAGGAATGGAGCCATGTGTTTTGCGCCAGCATCGCACTCCGTCGCGCGCGCCATCTGACAGCTCACACGGCAACCTGCCCCGCCAAGGCAATGCTGGAGCTTAGAATATCGTGGATAAACTCCACCCTACCCCGTCACTCAATCGTCAGTTCCAGCCGTTCGCCGGCCTTAATCGTCACGGGCGTCTTCTTTTCGCCTGTGCCGTCAGGTTTGGTGGTTACAATTATATAATCACCAGCCACCAGCGTGCTTTGCCATTCGGTCCCGAAACCATAAGCAAACTGATCGCTTGAGCCGTCAATCTTAGGCTTGGCACTGAGAATTTTCCAGCCATCATAAAGCGGGGCTTTGATGGCTAGGATGCCCGCATTGAGCATAATGTTAGTTTCCAGACTATCGCCAACTTTGACGCTAAATGGCGATTCGAGCTTTACGCCATCCAGTTCGACCTGCGCCGTATAATCTCCCGCCGGTAGGTCAAACTTAGAATCCGGGCCGAAAGCAACGCCGAGCTGGTCGCGCGAGCCATCAATTTTCTTCGCAGCTTTCAAGATTGTCAGCGTCAGATTGGTACTCTCCACTCTCATGCCATCCACATAGAAGGCATTCATGAGCACATGGCCAGTACCGGCAATCATGTCTTTTTCAACCGTCTCGCCAGCTTTCAAATCGAACTTTTCAGTAACCGAACCGGCGCCGATGGCGACAGTAACCTTCTGCGCACCGGCAGGAACAATCAATTTGGTATCACCATAGTTAGTGGTTTGGTCACCGGGATATTCATTCACCACGCTGGCTTGCTCAGAAATTTCCGCGCCTTGGCTGGCATAAGGATGGATGATGATTGTTCCGGCATTGAGAATGAAATGCGGCTCCGCCACCTTTCCGGCTTCAATCGTCACCGGCTGTTCAGTGATCGCCCTGTCCAACTTGGCGACGATGATATAGTCGCCCGGCTCCACGCTCGCCTTATACTCGTGATACTCCGTGGTGATGCGCTCACCCTTCGAGCCATCAGCCTTCGTCGCGTAAAGCTCCCAAACCATATCAGCGTCTTTGCCAAGATTTTCGCCATCTTCGGCCATGCTCACGGTTGGCATGAGATTAAACTCAGGCTTGGCTGGCTCTGGAGCGGGTGCCGGTGCAGGGGGCGGCGTTGGCGCGGCGATGACGGTAGTCTGCAATGCCTCAGTCAGCGACTTGGCATCGGACGCCTGAATATATTTGCCGCCGGTATTGGTAGCCAAGCAGGAAACCTTCTTGCCTTCATCTTCCGTGAGGCCAAAGCCAACAACATGGGCGGTAAAATCCACACCGGATTTTTCTAATTCATTGCCAAGTGCGCAAGGGTCAGCATCGCAGGTCTCAAGCCCGTCGGTAATAAGAATAACAGTCGCTTTTTCTTCCGTATATTTCAGCGCTTCTGCGGCCTGTTTGACAGCGGCGCTCAGCGGGGTCTTGCCCTTCGGGGTAATCTTGTTGACAGCCGCGCTGATCGCCGCCGCCGTACCTGTTGCAGGCGGAACAATCAGTTCAATATCTGTGCAGGAACCTTTTTCGCGGTGGCCGTAAACCATCAGCCCCAATTCGCGATCCACCGGCATGGCTGCAAGCACAGTGCTTATGGTTTCACGGGCGATTTCAATACGGGATTTGCCATCAATCTGCGCCCACATGGAGCCGGAGGCATCAAACACAATGATAGTTTTTTCCGCAGCAAATGACGGCAAAACCAGCGAAGCCAAAAGGCCGAAGCCTCCGATAAGAGACTTAACGAAATTCATGATCCAATTCCCGTTCCGCGCCACCACTCGCGAAGTGAAGGCTATCCGGTTTGGATCATTTGTCCAAGGGGGAGGATGCAGAAAATTGCGTGTTACCACCGCGTTCCGGCCTCATTGACGTCCGGTGCATTCGAGCGCAAATTAAGCCTCCAATTCAGGTGGAGACAATCATGGCAAGTGATGACGTCACGACTAAGAATCGATGGAACATATTTCGGCTGGTGGCGGCCTATCTCATTCTCACATTTTTATGGCGGGCTCTCGTCACAGCGCATGAATATCCCGGCCGCACGTCGCAAATTATGGATATTGTGGTTGATCTGTTTGCTTTCGTCGGCATTATCGGCCTGCGCAGCCAGCTTGCTGCGACGCTATCAGCAAATGACCCGCGCAAATCCAAATTAGGTCTGATTTTCGGCCTCGCCATTGCAGCAGGCATCGGCTTAGTCCTCATACGATTAACGAGTGATGCCGCTTGGTGGACCGGGCATTTGTTTTACAACGTTTATTGAGGCTGGCCCCGCCCTTGCAAGCATCGTCCGCTTGCTCTATACGGCCCTCGTCCGTGCAGACACCCTTGGAGGCAGCGCGGATGGATGCATTTGTGTATCCGGTTTGATTATCCGCAAGGTATCTGACCACTCCAGTAACACTGAAAGGTCTCATTATGAGCAAATCTTACGAGCTCGCTGCCGAGACACGTACACAGGTCGGTAAGGGGTCCGCCCGTGCAACACGTCGCAACGGCAGAGTGCCAGCGGTCATCTATGGTGACAAGCAGGCTCCTATTTCTATTTCCCTTGATTACAAGGAAATCTACTACAAAATTCACGGCGGCGGCTTTATGCACACCGTTGCGACAATCGTTGTTGATGGCCAGAAAATTCGCGTTCTGCCAAAGGATTACCAGCTTGATCCAGTCAAGGATTTCCCGACCCATGTGGACTTCTTGCGCGTAGCCGCCGGTTCCAAAGTGGTTGTTGATATTCCTGTGCATTTCCTCAATCAGGATATTTCTGTTGGCCTTAAGCGCGGCGGCATTCTCAACATCGTTCGTCACGAAGTTGAATTGTCTTGCCCTGTTGACGCGATTCCGGATTATGTTGAAGTCGATTTGTCCAAAGTTGACGTTGGTCAATCTGTGCACATCTCGGCAGTCGCATTGCCAGCTGGCGTGACCCCGACCATCGAACGCGATTTCACAATCGCAACCGTTGTGTCACCTGGTGGCGCGCTCGAAACAGCAAAACCTGCTTAATAAGTAAAAAGGGG
>JANPBE010000770.1:0-1484 GCA_031430295.1 Phyllobacterium sp. | reverse complement strand
GATGGCGTTGATTCAGCGCATGTTATCAATGACATAGCAGCGCCCACCGGTTTGTATTTCGTTACTCACAAGGCGGGCGCGCACGAGTTCACTTATCGGCGTTCCGGTTCCGCCGCGAGCCTAATGACAACAAAAGATGTTCCACTTGAATACATTGCCGATGCAAAAATATTGCATGTGTCAGGCGTATCGCAGGCAATTTCAAAAAGCGCTTCAGAAGCGGTGTTTGCCGCAATTCATCATGCAAAAGCGACCGGCACGATGGTTTCTTACGACACAAATTTGCGCTTAAAATTGTGGAATTTAGAGCAAGCGCGGCAGACTATTCACGCCTCTATGGCGCTGGCAGATATTGCCAGACCGAGCCTTGATGACGCCAGACTACTCACTGGATTGGATGAACCAGATGCCATTGTGGACTATTATTTGGCCCTTGGCGCAAGCATCGTGGCGCTGACTTTGGGGGCAAAAGGAGCCATGATTGCGACGGCCTCAAGGCGTGAAATCATCTCGCCAGTGAAGGTAATAAGCGTCGATGCCACGGGGGCTGGTGATGCGTTTGGCGGCGCGTTTTTGGCTGGGCTGGCGCAAGGCTTAGACCCGTTTGCAGCTGCGCGGCAGGCCAATGTTGCCGCTGCAATTTCCACGGCGCGCTATGGCGCGGTCAGCTCGTTTCCCTATTTTTCAGAGTTAGAAAGCTACCTCACAGAGGCCTGAAATGACGGTCGGTGGTCGCCCAGAATGCGGTCGCCAACCGCCCAAGATGCGTACGGAATTGATACGGAATCAGTGCGGAGAACGCACGAGATGTGTGCGGGCATCGAACTGCGGTTACTTCGCGCGAAGTGCGCGAAATTATTGATAGCTAACGAACGCGAAGCGCTTTGAACTTGGCTCCCAGCACGGCACGTTAATGGAGCCCTGCCCGCCGAAAATCTTGAGTAACGTTCTGGGCGCGCCACCTGCCGCTGACATCAAACGTAGCTCGACATTCTTGTCGCGCGGGTGGCCTGTGACGTCATTTTCATAAGCGACATATAATATAAGCTGACCATCGGGCGACGGATGGGGAAACCAGTTGACGCGCTCGTCGTCAGTCATCTGCTGTTGGTCGCTTCCATCGGGCATCATGCGCCAAAGCTGCATGGTTCCACCTTGGGTAGAGTTAAACCAAATCCATTTGCCGTCCGGCGTATAGTCGGGACCGTCGCTATGACCCATGCCAAACGTCAGCCGCGTCTCCGGTCCGCCTTTCACGCCGCAGGTGTAAATATCATAGACATCGCCGCGAGCGGCGCAGTAGGCCAGCGTCGCGCCATCGGGCGACCAGCCGTGCCAGTAGGACGGTGTGTTGCTTGTCACACGGGTGGGTGAGCCACCACCAATCGGCAGGGTGTAAATGCACGACTCGCCATTTTCCGTGCCGTCGCTGATAACCAGCGTTTTGCCGTCTGGTGAAATGCCGTGATCATTGTTGCAGACAA
>JANPBE010000769.1:0-3777 GCA_031430295.1 Phyllobacterium sp. | reverse complement strand
GGACGGTTCACATCAACCCCGATATGAAGCGGGTGTTTGTAGAAGGTGACAAGGCCATCATCATCGCCGAAGATGATAAGGCCATCGTTCAAACTCCGAAATCCACCACTGTGGAGCCGAAGGCCATTCGGCGCCCGGCTGTTGTCGAGAGCCATGCGGAACGCACGCTTATTCTTGGTTGGAACCGACGCGGACCGATGATTGCCTATGAGTTATCGCGCTATGTGATGGCGGGGTCGGTATTGACAATTGCTGCCGATACGACGGGATTATCAGAGGACATTGCAGACCTGAAATTACATGGTGACAAGCTTCGCGTCGAAATGAAGGTTACAGACACGACTCATCGCTCAAGCCTAGAGGCACTGAATATTCCTGACTATAACAACGTGCTGGTTCTGGGTTATAGTGATGATAAACCAGCACAAATTGCCGATACGCAGACGCTCGTTACGCTACTTCACCTGCGCCAAATTGCCGACCGCGCAAACAAGCATATCAGTGTTGTCAGTGAAATGATTGATGTTCGAAACCGCGAATTGGCGGAAGTGACGCGCACGGATGATTTCGTTGTCAGCAACAAACTGGTGAGTTTGATGCTCGCACAGGCCTCTGAGAATGAATATATCGCAGCTATATTTGATACTTTGCTCGATGCGGATGGCTCAGAGCTCTACATGCGCCCAATAGCTGACTATGTGGAAACCGGACGACCGCTGACGTTCCATACTGTGGCTGTTGCCGCCATGTTACGGGGCGAAATCGCGATAGGTTTTAGCAAGAGAGAAAATGGCCGTGATCGCATTGTTGTCAGTCCGCTACGTTCTGAGGCGTTGACCTACAATGTGGGGGATAGGGTAATTGTGCTGGCTGAAGGGTGATATATTAGCCGATTGTGCTAGGCGGTTTACTCTGCCTAGCCTCGCCAAATTTATAAACGATGTTGCGGCTATGCTATCTGGATAAAAACATGGCCAGCCTCAACTTTGACCGGGTATGTCTTCAAGTTGATGCAAACGGGAGCTCCCTTGGCTTCGCCAGTGCGGTAGTCGAAGCGGCCATTGTGCTTGGGGCATTCGATGATGTGATCCATCACCAACCCATCGCAGAGATGGACTTGCTCGTGGGTGCAATGGCCATCGGTGGCGTAATATTCGTCTTCGGGGCTGCGGTAGATGGCGTAGCTGTGGCCAGCGTGATCAAAACGGATCAGATCTTCCTCATCTATATCGTCAGCTGCGCAGGCTTGTACCCAATTAGACATGTTAAGCTCCTCAAATTATTGAATTTTATTCTGCAGCAGCAGAAATGACTTGGTGAAATTCCGGGCGGTAAGGCTTTGCGCTGTCTGGCAATTGTCTCACCAAATAATAGTCTTCACCGTGCAATTGCTTGGCCCATGCGGGAAATATCTCCCTGTATCCCTCCCATATGGATTGGGTTGGTACGGGTAAATCGTGCTTGATCATTTCATGCAGACGCGGGAGCGCATGATAGGGAACCATCGGGAACATATGGTGCTCCACGTGATAATTCATGTTCCAATAGATGAAGCGCGAGATTGGATTCATATAAACCGTGCGCGAGTTCATGCGGTGGTCCAGCACGTCATCAGCCAATCCGCCATGCTGCAAAAGGCCGGTCATAACGTGATGCCATGCGCCATAAAGGCGAGGCAGACCGATAAACATTAAGGGCAAAATTGAGCCAAGGTAGAGCGAAAGTCCGATTGTTACGGCGTAAATCGCGACCCAAACGCGGGCAACACGCACGACTTTTGGCCACTCCATTTCGGGCACATAAGTTTTTTCCTCGGGCGTTACTGTTCCTAAGGCATTGATTATCATGGCTTTTATTCCAGCCCAGAAATCAAAGATGCCAAAAAAATTCATCGCCACCCGAAACAAAACCGGTGGGCGCATCACGGCAATTTCTGGGTCAAGACCGATGATAATTGTATCTGTGTGGTGGCGGGTATGGCTCCAGCGCCATGTGGCGGGATTGCGTACAATCATGAAGCAGGCGATTTGATAGACAACGTCATTCATCCAAGCGGTTTTGAAGGCAGTGCCGTGGCCTGCCTCATGCCAGCGCGAATCTGAGGCCGAGCCGTAAAGCACGCCGTAGAATAAGAAAAACGGAATGGACCATGCGCTTGGCCAGAAATAAATTGCAAATCCGGCAAGCACAATCATGGAACCAAGCCAGATGATTGTATCCGTTATCGCGGGCGTATCAGAGCGCTGCATCAGGGCTTTCATGTCCTTGCGTGACACTTCTGTGTGATACCATTCCGCTGATTTTAGGCCGCGCTCTACGGCCAGTTTGGCGTCGCGGCCGAGGAGGCCGTAGTCTCTTTTGCTCGATTCCATGCAAGAAAATCCCCTTTGATGATTGGATATAGCGCAGGCAAATCAAATTTCTCAAGTATATGATGTTTTTTCTATCATTTCCTTTCATAGTGTGATTAAGGCACTTTACGAAAAGATGGAGCGCGTCATGGGATCTCGTCCAACGATAACCGATTTGGCAGCGAAGGCTGGTGTTAGTATAGCCACTGTTGACCGCGTTTTGAATGGTCGTCTCAAGGTGAGGGATGAGACGTCTCGCCGAGTTTATGAGGCGGCAAAGGAGCTAGGCTTCCACGCCACGTCGCTCATTCGTCAGCGTATTCAGGCCGATATGCCAGAAATCCGGCTTGGGTTTAGCTTAGAGCCGAATTCACACCCGTTTTATCAGACATTTGCCACGGAGCTGGCAAAGGCGGTGGAAAGTACGTCGGGCGTGCGTATCCGCACCTACATTGAGTTCGCCAAGCGCGTAACACCGAGTGAAAACGTCGAAATGATCGAGTTTCTGGGTAAACGTTGCCAAGCTGTTGCCATGACAAGTTTTGATCACCACTCGGTGACAAAGGCGGTGGATAATTTGAGAAGTCAGGGAAAGCCGGTGTTTTCGCTGCTTTCGGACTTCGCACAAGGTGTCCGCGAGGGGTATATTGGTCTGAATAATATGAAAGTCGGGCGAACGGCTGCATGGCTTATCTCGCAAATGGCCAAGAAGCCGGGCAAAGTGGCGTTGTTCGTCGGTAGTCACCGTTGGCACGGGCACGAGCTGCGCGAGACCGGTTTTCGCAGCTATTTTCGTGAACATGCGCCGGAATTTGAACTTTTGGATACCGTGGTGAACCTTGATACACCACAAGTAACGCATGAGACCACGCTTAATCTGTTAGAACGCTATCCTGACTTAGTTGGATTTTATGTGGCAGGCGGAGGCATGGAGGGGGCAATTTCTGCTCTGCGTGAAGAAGTAAAAACGCGCAAACTATGCGTTGTGGTCAACGAAACCACGCCGGATTCTGTTGCGGCTCTCCAAGATCATATTGTGTCTGCCGCAATCGCGACGCCATTGCCGTTGCTGTGCCGCTCGCTGGTGGACTCGATGGTAAATGCTGTTTTGAATGGATTTGCCGAAACACCTGGACAGCTGTTTTTGCCTTTCAATTTGCATGTGCCCGAAAGTGTGTAGCGCCAATGATGGTATTCTTTCATTGCTAAAACCAATCATCGCGCAAATGATAGTAATTATTGCATAAACAGTTTGACGATTGACCTCACGACTCCGATGCTAACCCTGCGCGAGGAGCGCACGAGAACAGCACGAGGATCGCACAGAGACGATGCGCGAACGGTACGGAACCGATGCGCGGCGCGTGTGCCATACAGTCGGATCAGATACGCATGCAATTTGCCCTTAATCACATGTGCGCGCCCA
>JANPBE010000768.1:0-4215 GCA_031430295.1 Phyllobacterium sp. | reverse complement strand
GCTGTTCCGTCATCCGGAAATCGTCGCACTGCGCGATGAATCGGAAGAAGACGCCAAGGAAATCGAAGCGTCGAAATATGATCTCGCCTACATTGCGCTCGATGGTTCCATCGGCTGCATGGTCAATGGCGCAGGCTTAGCTATGGCCACACTCGACATCATCAAACTCTACGGCGAAGAGCCTGCGAACTTCCTCGATGTCGGCGGCGGCGCGACGGAAGAAAAAGTGACCGCAGCGTTTAAGATCATCACCTCTGACCCCAAGGTCAAAGGCATTCTGGTCAACATCTTCGGCGGTATCATGAAATGCGACATCATCGCCAATGGCGTCATTGCAGCGGTAAAAACCGTTGGCCTCACAGTGCCGCTGGTGGTGCGTCTTGAAGGCACGAATGTCGAACTCGGCAAGCAGATTATTCGGGATAGCGGGCTGAATGTTATTCCAGCCGATGATCTGGATGATGCGGCACAGAAGATTGTTAAGGCTGTGAGGGGCTGATCTAGTGGCAACTAGTACACCAATGCACCCATTCGAAAATCCAGCCCATGCACTTTGGCTGGTAGGTTTTGGTTTGGGTTTTTGGTGGATTGGGAAGCTCGTTAGTCTTGCCGCCGTATCCAAGGGATCAAGTCTCTCGGACGCCTACCCAGGTATTTTGGTCTTAAGCCCGATGTTCTGGAGAATTTACGGGGCCACCGGCAAAATTGGTCAATGGATAGGGCTGACTGTTACGTGCCTTGGCGCAGTTGCGCTTGTCGTTTCAACTTCAAAATTGCATTTCTAGTATCGGAAAAATTATAATGTCCATTCTTATCAACTCGCATACCAAAGTGATCTGCCAAGACCTTACCGCCATGCAGACAGGTGCGTGCGTTGATGTATTCCAAATATGTGATTTGATTGAACTCCACCATTCATCTACACAAGTACTGTGTAACTGTGGAGACTTCTCATGAAAAACATCACTTTGTCGGTGAGCGAAGAGACATTTGATTTGGCGCGTATCATTGCGGCTGAGCGCAAGACGTCTGTGAGCGGATTGGTGCGGGAATATTTGGATCAATTGGGCCGTCAAAAAACCCGCGCTAAGGATGCGATGGCGGAACTGCGGCACTTAAGCGAAACATCATCTGCACGGCTGGGCGCAGACTACAAATTTGAAAGAGACGAGATTTATGATCGTTGATTCATTTGTGGACACGAATGTTCTGATTTACGCGGCTGCCGGATTGCATGATGCACCCGCAAAACACGCCCGTGCATGGGATATTATCGGTCCTGCAAACTATGGCATTTCCGGCCAAGTGCTGGCCGAGTTCTATGTCAACGTCATCAAGAAGCCTGCGGTTCCGCTCACTGTTTCAGAGGCGGCAAAATGGGTTGAGACACTCAAACTTATGCAAGTGGTCGCCATAGACGGCGATCTAGTGAGCGAAGCTATTGCCTACTCCAAACGCTACCAAATCAGCTATTGGGATGCGGGGCTGGTCGCCGCCGCTAATCGCCTTGAAGCGCCCATTCTCTATACCGAAGATTTAAGCCACGGCCAAAAATACGGCTCCGTCACTGTTATCAATCCTTTTAGGGCCAATTAAAACATGTCCATTCTCATCAACTCGCATACCAAAGTGATCTGCCAAGGCCTTACCGGCACGCAGGGGACTTTTCATACGCAGCAGGCGCAGGCCTATGGCACCAAGATGGTCGGCGGCGTGACGCCGGGCAAGGGCGGTCAGGCCCATGCTGAAACCGGCCTGATGGTTTATGACACTGTGCTGGAAGCCAAACAGAAAACTGGCGCGACAGCGACCGCGATTTACGTGCCGCCGCCATTTGCAGCGGATGCGATTGCCGAAGCCATCAATGCTGAAATGGAACTTATCGTCTGCATCACCGAGGGCATTCCGGTTGCGGATATGGTCAAGATTAAGAAGCAGCTGGCTGGTTCCAAATCGCGCCTTATCGGGCCGAATTGCCCCGGCGTGCTCACTCCTAATGAATGCAAGATCGGCATCATGCCGGGCTCGATTTTCAAGAAGGGCAATGTCGGCATTCTCTCGCGCTCCGGTACGCTGACTTATGAAGCCGTGTTCCAAACCACCAATGAAGGTCTTGGCCAGACAACGGCAGTCGGCATCGGCGGCGATCCTGTGAAGGGCACAGAGTTTATCGACATGCTCGAGATGTTTTTGGCCGATCCTGAAACCCATTCGATCATCATGATCGGTGAAATCGGCGGCTCGGCGGAAGAAGATGCCGCGCAGTTTATTCGTGATGAGGCCAAACGTGGCCGCTCCAAGCCAATGGTTGGTTTCGTGGCGGGCCGCACAGCCCCTCCCGGCCGTCGCATGGGCCATGCGGGCGCGATCATCTCCGGCGGCAAAGGCGGCGCGGAAGACAAGATTGCGGCCATGGAGGCAGCGGGCATCCGCGTGTCACCAAGTCCAGCACGGCTAGGCAAAACACTGGTCGAACTGCTGAGAGGCTAACAAAAAGCGGGCATTGCAAGATGCCCGCCTCACCGTTTTATGAACGAACTTAAAAAGACACAGCGGAACGCTATCATGTCAAACGATCAAAACATCGAACAAACCTCATTCCTCTATGGCGGCAATGCCGACTATATTGAGCAGCTTCATGCGCGCTGGCAGGAAAATCCCTCTTCGGTGACAGAAGAATGGCACGCGTTTTTTGGCGGGCTGGCCGATGATCCGATTGATGTGAAAAACAATGCCAAAGGCGCTTCGTGGGAAAAGGCCAACTGGCCGCTTGGAGCCACAGGCGAATTGGTGTCCGCACTCGATGGCAACTGGCCAACTGAGGCTATCGTTGTTGATAAGTTGAAGGCAAAAGCAGCCGCCACAGGCGCAGCCGCGCCAAGCCAAGCTGATCTCACGCGCGCCGCGCAAGATTCCGTCCGCGCCATTATGATGATCCGCGCCTACCGTATGCGCGGGCATCTTCATGCCAAGCTCGACCCGCTGGGCATCGCCACGCCAATTGACGATTATAACGAGTTGTCACCGTCCAACTATGGCTTCATGGAAGCCGATATGGACCGCAAAATTTTCATCGATAACGTGCTTGGCCTTGAATACGCCACCGTGCGCCAGATGGTGGAGATTTTGGAGCGCACATATTGCTCCACGCTCGGCGTCGAATTCATGCACATGTCGAACCCGGAAGAAAAAAGCTGGATTCAGCAGCGCATCGAAGGTCCGGATAAAGCCATTGAATTTACCGCCAATGGCAAGAAAGCCATTTTGCAAAAGCTGGTCGAGGCCGAGGGCTTCGAGCAATTTATCGACGTGAAATACAAGGGCACCAAGCGCTTTGGTCTGGATGGCGGCGAGTCGCTCATCCCCGCGCTGGAGCAAATTGTGAAGCGCGGCGGGCAGCTTGGCCTTAAGGAAATCATTCTGGGCATGGCCCATCGCGGCCGCCTCAATGTGCTAACGCAATTTATGAGCAAGCCGCACCGCGCGGTGTTCCATGAGTTCAAAGGCGGCTCTTATGCGCCCGACGAAGTGGAAGGTTCCGGCGATGTGAAATACCATCTTGGCGCTTCCGCCGACCGCGAGTTTGATGGCAACAAGGTGCATTTGTCGCTGACGGCCAATCCGTCACATTTGGAAATCGTCAATCCCGTGGTTATGGGCAAAGCCCGCGCCAAGCAGGACCAGATGGCGACTGTGTGGGAAGGCGATATTATACCGCTCCGCGAGCGCGTAAAAGTCATGCCGCTTTTGCTGCATGGCGATGCCGCATTCGCAGGCCAAGGCGTGGTTGCGGAAATTTTGGGCCTGTCCGGTCTGCGTGGTCACCGTGTTGGTGGCACAGTGCATTTCATCATTAACAACCAGATTGGCTTTACGACGAACCCGCGCTTTTCGCGCTCCTCGCCCTATCCGTCTGATGTTGCCAAGATGATCGAAGCGCCGATTTTCCATTGTAATGGCGATGATCCGGAAGCCGTGGTTTTCGCCACCAAGATCGCTGTCGAATACCGCATGAAGTTCCACAAGCCTGTCGTGGTGGATATGTTCTGCTACCGCCGCTTCGGCCATAATGAAGGCGATGAGCCCGCGTTCACGCAGCCGATTATGTATAAAAACATCCGCGCGCATGAAACCACTGCCGGTATTTACTCCAAAAAGCTGATTGCTGAAGGCACAATTTCCGAATCTGAATATGAGCAGATGAAGGCCGATTGG
>JANPBE010000767.1:0-9249 GCA_031430295.1 Phyllobacterium sp. | reverse complement strand
GGAGATTGGTTTCGGCGGCGGCGAGAATTTGCTCCATGAGGCAAAACGGTTTCCAACGACGGGCTTTATCGGTGTTGAGCCATTCGTGAATGGCATGGCCAAAATGGTAACCTATCTGCACGAAGAGCCAACGGGCTCGCTTCGCCTTTACGATGAAGATGCAGGCTTGGTACTGGATTGGCTACCATCCGACTCGCTTTCTGGCATTGATCTTTTTTACCCAGATCCGTGGCACAAATCCCGCCATCACAAGCGTCGCTTCGTCAGCCCGGAAAATCTGGTACGCATGGTGCGTGTGCTGAAATCCGGCAGTCTGTTCCGTTTTGCTTCTGATATAGAGCATTATGTGAACTGGACCTTGCAGCACGTTGAGGAAAACGGCTCGTTCGAGTTCATGGCCACCAGTGCCGATGATTGGCGCAAGCCCTACGAGGCTTGGCCCGGCACGCGTTATGAGGCGAAAGCCTTCCGCGAAGGCCGCACGCCTGCCTATCTCACCTTCCGAAAACTGTGAGTATCTAGTTGGCTAAGCATATCGCTTTGCACTCGATTGAGTTAAAGCTCACGGAGATTGGTTCCGGAGACTGCGATGTTCGACTTTATCAAAAAATTGATGCCAAAAGAAGAGAAATTCTTCGATCTTTTTGAAGCCCATGCCGCGATACTTATCGCAGGTGCGCAATCTCTTCGCCTCATCATGGATGGCGGCAAGGATTTGGAAGTCAATTGCGCCACACTCATCAAGCTCGAAGATGATGCCGACCACATCGCTCATGAGGTAATGCAAGCTGTGCGCAAGAGCTTCATCACCCCGTTTGATCGCAGCGATATTATCGCGCTGATTTCCACGATGGATGATGCCATCGACCAGATGAACAAAACGGCCAAAGCTGTGCTCTTATTTGAAGTCAAATCTTTTGACCCGGAAATGCGACAAATGGCCGATGTGGCCATAGCTATGGCTGAAAAAACCGCCAAAGCTGTCCCGCTCCTGCGCGAGCTGAATGCCAATTCCAGCCAGCTGCATATTCTAACAGCGGCAATGATTAAGCTGGAGGAAGATTCAGATGTGCTTAACGACCAGGGGCTGAAGTCTCTCATTAACGGCAAAGCTAAGACCGACGCCATGGCTTATATTATCGGTTCGAAACTCTATGAGCACTTGGAAAAAGTGGCCGATCGCTTTGAAGATGTCGCCAAGATAATCAATGACATTGTGATCGAGCACGTCTGATAAACCCGAAGGTATTGCACCATGGACGCCGTCACATTCACGCTGGTCTTTTTAATCGCTGTTGCCTTGCTGTTCGATTTTATCAACGGCATGCATGACAGCGCAAATTCTATTGCCACGATTGTCTCGACACGCGTGCTAAAGCCGCAATATGCAGTGATTTGGGCTGCAACCTTTAATTTTCTAGCGTATTTTATTTTTGAAAGCCACGTGGCGACAACCGTCGGTAAGGGCATTATCTCGCCTGAGCTAATTGATAATGCCGTGGTTTTTGGTGCACTAATCGGCGCTATCGCCTGGAACTTAATCACTTGGTATTTCGGCATTCCGTCTTCCAGTTCACACGCGCTCATCGGCGGTATCATCGGCGCTGGCGTCACCAAGGCAGGAACTGGAGCCATTGTCTGGGGCGGCCTTTCCAAAACGCTTTATGCCATCGTGCTGTCGCCCGTGACTGGCTTCCTGCTCGGCATCCTGTTTATGATCTTCGTCAGCTGGCTATTCGCGCGCGCTAATCCGACATTTGCCGATTCATTTTTCCGCAAACTGCAATTGGTTTCCGCTGCGCTTTACTCTCTAGGCCACGGCTCTAATGATGCGCAGAAGACTGCCGGTATTATTTCCGTGCTGCTCTATTCCAACCATGTCTATTCGGAGTTTACAGTACCGGGCTGGGTAATTCTTTCGTGCTACACCGTGATGGGCCTTGGCACGTTGATGGGCGGGTGGCGTATCGTACACACGATGGGTTCTAAAATCACCCGACTGTCCCCCATGCAGGGCGCCTGCGCTGAAACAGCTGGAGCCATCACGCTCTTTGGCGCGACATATCTTGGCATTCCAGTTTCAACCACTCATACCATTACAGGCTCTATCATCGGCGTAGGCACCGCGCGCCGTGCCTCCGCCGTCCGTTGGAACGTAGCCACAAACATTTTATATGCGTGGATCATCACTATTCCCGCCGCAGCGGTGATCGCGGCATTTGCTTATTGGCTCGCCAAGCATTTTATTTGAAATATTTTTAAGCGGCCTGTCGATTCTGACTGCTGCCGTTCGTCCTTAGTGTGCCCGCAAGAAAAATTGCGGCAACAAAAGGAGTTGAAACATGCAGCTACAACAAACAGCACTCTATGCGGCGATACTCGGCGTGATGATGGTCACACTGCGCATGATTGTCACCATCATGCGCGCCAAGACCGGAATCTCTATCGAACATAATGGCAATATGGCGCTGGCGGAACGCATCCGCTGGCATGGTAATTTTATTGAAAATGTGCCCATGGCGCTCATCCTTATGGGTCTCGCCGAAACCGGCGGGGCGTCGCCTACACTACTCAATGCTTCGGGCGTAATTCTTGTTATCTCAAGAATTTTGCACCCGCTTGGCCTCAAACATAACAATGCCAAGGCCGTCCTACGCATCATCTCGGGCGTGGGCACAACACTCGCAATACTGCTGTGCATCGGGGCCATCCTGTGGCAACTTTATTCCAATTGAACGTAAATCAACGCGCTGCGGCGCAAGGAGAATATTATGCAATATATTGCTCTTATCTACACTGATCGTGCCCTTGAACCCAAGCCCGGATCTCCAGAATTCGGCCCCTATATGGGTGGCTATATGGAAGTTACCAAGCGTTTTCATGATGACAAGGTTTGGGTATCAGGCGAGCCGCTGGAGGCCCCGTCAACTGCCACAACATTGCGCGTGCGTGGTGGCAAGGTTGAAACAATGGACGGGCCGTTTGCTGAAACCAAGGAGCAGCTCGGCGGGTTCTATATCTTAGAATGTCCAAATCTTGATGAGGCGCTGAAATATGCTGCCATGATTCCCGGCGCACAGCATGGCGCAATCGAGGTGCGTCCGATCATGAAACTGCAATACTGAGAGCATTTTGCAGGTGAACCCCAATCAGCCCATCACCGCAACTGCCGCCGTCCTTGAACAGGTCGTGCGGCAGGAATGGGGGCGGCTGGTTGCCTCGCTAATTAAGACACTGCGCGATTTCCAACTAGCTGAAGATAGTCTGCAAGATGCTGTTGAATCAGCCTTCGAACACTGGGGTCGTAACGGCCCACCGCGCGTGCCAGCCGCATGGCTTTTGCAAACAGCGCGACGAAAGGCGATTGACCGCTTGCGCCGCGATGCCAATTTTCGTCGCAAAGACCCTGAAATCGCAAGCCTTTTGGCGCTCGATAAGGAGACGGCTTTGGAGCCGGAAGATATGCCCATTCCGGATGAACGTCTTCGCCTGATATTCACCTGCTGCCATCCGGCACTCGATGAAAAGTCCCGCGTGGCGCTCACCTTGCGTACTGTTGGCGGGCTTACCACGGGCGAGATTGCCCACGCCTTTCTTGATAGCGAAACCACCATGGCCCAGCGACTGGTGCGCGCCAAGCAGAAGATAAAATTGGCGGGCATTCCCTATCAAGTTCCTGCAATCGCCGATTTGCCACAGCGAACCCACGCAGTGCTGAACGTTATTTATCTGGTGTTTAACGAGGGCTACGCTGCCTCATCTGGTGACGATTTGATACGTTTGAGCCTTTGCGATGAAGCCATCCGGCTGGCACGTACCATGATTCAACTCAGCCCCGATTTAGACGAAGCGAAGGGACTTTTGGCTCTTATGCTCTTAAGCGCAGCGCGTATGCCCGCCCGGTCTGATGAGCAGGGGCATCTCGTACCTCTAGACGAACAGAACCGTTCACTTTGGAACGCCGCCAAAATAACCGAAGGCACGGCAATTGTCAGTGGCACGCTCACGCCACAAAGTCTTGGCCCATTTCTTATTCAAGCGGCAATTAGCGCGCTGCATTGTGAAGCATTAAATTATGAGCAAACGGATTGGTCACAGATAGTCCTGCTATACGATGAATTGCTGCGCCTCACGCCCAATCCCGTCATCCGCCTCAACCGTGCCATCGCACTTTCGTTCGCCGGTAGCCCATCTGATGCGCTGGATGAAATGGCCCGACTAGAGCCAGACCTCACTAACTATCAGCCCTATCACGCAGGCCTTGCCGATGTTCTGCGTCGTTCCGGCCAAGTGGCTGCAGCAATAACAGCCTACAAAAAGGCAATCGCCTCATCCAGTAATAGTGGCGAGCGCGCATTCTTGGAAAAGCGTTTGACGGAGTTGGAGTAGTAGCTCCAATTCTTAACATTCTCTTCCACCCCTTGCGCCCCGTCCTAATCTGGGCTAATAGACCTCCAAATTCTTGATCGACAGATGAAGGGTGGGCCCTACCGGACCCGCTCTTTTTTATTGGCCGATTGATGTATCACTGGAGTTACCAATCGCGTGAGCGAAGAAACCACATCATATAGCACAGTATCTGTAGCCAGCGGCGACGATCGTTTGATCCGCGAATCCGGCACTGAGGGCCAAGTCGCGGCAATTATATTGCCGACCATGGAATCGCTCGGCTTTAAACTGGTGCGCGTGCATCTATCCGGCGTCAATGGCTATACTTTGCAGATCATGGCGGAACGCGCCGATGGCACAATGTCTGTTGAGGATTGCGAAATATTGTCCAAGGCCGTTTCACCGGTATTGGATGCGGATGACCCGATTACCCGCGCCTATCATTTAGAAGTGTCATCGCCCGGCATTGAACGTCAGCTTGTGCGCAAGTCGGATTTTCTGCGTTGGCATGGCTATTCGATGAAGCTGGAAACCAACGTGATGATCGGCGGCAAGCGCCGCTTTAAGGGCAAGCTCGCCGAGTCCGACGATACGGGCTTTACGTTCGTCAATGACACTGCTGCTTACGGCGAAGACCCGACATTTCGCGTGTCCTATGACACGATTTCGGATGCGCGGCTGATTATGACGGATGAGCTGATCCGCGAAGCGCTAAAACGTGATAAGGCGCTGCGCGAGGCGCAAGGCGACACTGTCATTGATGACGATACAGTTGAAGACGAAACAGGCGGCGACGCTTAAAATTTGATATGCAGAACGAAAGAATAGTTCTGCTGATTGGGAGATAAACATGGCAGTCAGTGCAAACCGGCTTGAACTTTTGCAAATCGCTGATGCGGTTGCGCGTGAAAAGTCCATCGACAAAGAAATCGTGCTTGCCGCGATGGCCGATGCCATTCAAAAGGCCGCGCGCTCGCGCTATGGCCAAGAAACAAATATCCGCGCCGACATCAACTCCCGCACCGGCGAGATCAAGCTCCAGCGCTTGCTCGAAGTTGTCGATAAGGTTGAAGACAACGGCATTCAGATTGATATGGCCCGCGCCCGTGAGCGCAATCCTGATGCGCAGCCCGGCGATTTCATTGCCGAGCAATTGCCGCCGATGGATTTCGGCCGTATCGCTGCCCAGTCTGCGAAGCAAGTTATCGTGCAGAAAGTGCGCGAAGCTGAACGTGATCGCATGTTCGATGACTACAAAGACCGCGTTGGCGAAATCATCAACGGCACAGTTAAGCGCGTTGAATATGGCAATGTCATTGTCGATATCGGCAAGGGCGAAGGCATTATCCGCCGCGATGAAGTGATCCCGCGCGAAAACTTCCGCTATGGTGATCGCGTTCGTGCCTATGTGTACGATGTGCGCCGCGAACAGCGTGGTCCGCAGATTTTCCTCTCGCGTACCCACCCGATGTTCATGGCAAAACTCTTCACCATGGAAGTGCCGGAAATCTACGACGGCATCATCGAAATCAAATCGGTTGCCCGTGATCCCGGTTCCCGCGCCAAGATCGCCGTGACTTCGCGCGATTCATCCATTGATCCGGTCGGCGCTTGCGTTGGTATGCGCGGCTCCCGCGTTCAGGCTGTTGTGGCCGAATTGCAGGGTGAAAAAGTTGATATTATTCCATGGTCACCGGATGCCGCCACGTTCCTCGTGAACGCGTTGCAGCCCGCTGAAGTTACCAAGGTGGTTCTCGACGAAGATGCCGAGCGCATCGAAGTTGTTGTGCCAGATGATCAATTGTCATTGGCAATTGGCCGTCGCGGTCAAAACGTGCGTCTGGCTTCGCAGCTTACAGGTTGGGATATCGATATTCTCACCGAAGCTGAAGAGTCCGAGCGCCGCCAGAAGGAATTTGCTGAGCGTTCAGCTTTGTTTATGGAAGCATTGAACGTGGACGAAATGGTGGGTCAGGTGTTGGCGTCGGAAGGCTTCTCCTCTGTTGAGGAAGTTGCCTTTGTTGATGCCAAGGACATCGCCAATATTGACGGCTTTGATGAAGACACAGCAACGGAAATTCAAACCCGCGCCAATGATTACCTAAACCGTATCGAAGGCGAGCTGGACGATGAGCGTAACGCGCTCGGCGTTGCTGATGAATTGCGCGAAATTGACGGCATCACCACTAAGATGATGGTTGCGTTCGGCAAAGACGGCGTCAAGACAATTGAAGATTTTGCAGGCTATTCCGCTGACGATCTTGTCGGTTGGAAAGAACGTAAAGATGGAGAAACAAAAACATTTGATGGCATTCTCACCGGCTTTGATATCTCCCGCACTGATGCGGAACAGATGATCATTGCAGCTCGTTTGAAGGCAGGCTGGATTACTGAGGCGGATATTGAAGCCCAGCAAGCAGCTTTGGCTGAAAACGCAGAGGTAGAAGCCTGACGCCATGATGGGCATCAGGCGGAGCCACCATGCGGAAAGAAATCGACCGCACTTGTATTGTTACACGGAACGCCGGCACTGCCGATGAGTTGATCCGTTTTGTCGCCGCGCCGGATGGCGCGGTGGTAGCGGACTTACGACAAAAATTACCCGGCCGTGGCTGTTGGGTCACCGCCACCCGCGAGACGGTCGACGAAGCGGTGAAGCGCAAGCTGTTCGGGCGCAATCTTAAAGAAGATGTGACAGTATCGCCCACCCTTGGTGCAGACGTTGACCAGTTGATGGTCAGACATTTTTTAGGTACATTAGGCCTTGCCCGCAAGGCGGGACAGCTCCTCACCGGGGCTGCAAAAGTTGAAAGTGCATTGCGCGGCGCCGAGGCAATTCTCGTGCTCCACGCGTTTGAGGCAGCCGACGACGGTGTCCGCAAGATGGACCAAGCGCGAAAAGCTGTTGCAATGACCGGCGGACCTGTTATCCCCGCCTTCAAACTGCTAACCAGCGTCGAAATGGATTTGGCATTGGGCGGCGGAAATGTAATACATGCAGCCGTCTTAAAGGGATCAGCGGGCTCAGGCCTCGCCAAAAGGGCTATTGCCCTTGCCCATTACCGCGGACTTAAAGACGACAGAGAGGCGCTAAAAATTGATCGCGCCGCGAAGGAAACCGAATGAGCGATACTAAATCTGGCGACGACAAGACACTCAGTGTCAATGCAGCACCTAAAATGACCCTGACCCTGAAGCGGCCGGGCGTTGAACAAAGTTCTGTGCGCCAAAATTTCAGCCACGGCCGTACCAAGCAAGTGGTTGTTGAGACGAAAAAGAGCAAATTTGCGCGGCCTGATGACAAGGCGAAAGCCTTGTTCAACATTCCGCCAGTGCCTGTTGCGCCGCCTGCGCCAGTGGTTGTAGCTCCGGCTCCTGTTGTTGCCGCGCCCGCTCCTGTGCCTATTGTAGAAGCGCCAAAGGTCGAAGCGCCTGTTGTGGTGGCTCCCGTCGTTGCTGCGCCGGTGATTGTCGCGCCAACTCCGGCACCTGCGCCAGTGGCAGCCGCCCCTGTTGCGCCGCGCGCACCAGCGCCCGCTGCCCCGACAACTACGGCCCGCCCGCAAGGTGCTACGCCTTCGCGCCCGCAAGCGCCATCGAACAATCAGTATCAGCAGCGTCGCCCTGAAATGCGCCAGCAGCCATCGCGTGGCAATTCAGGCATGGTTCTCAATGTGCTGTCCAACGATGAAATGGCCGCCCGCCGCCGCGCGCTGGAAGGCGCGCAGGTTCGCGATGCCGCAGACCGCATCAAGGCTGTTGAAGAGTCTCGCCGCCGCGCCGAAGATGAAGTGCGCCGCGCTCGCGAAAATGCAGAATCGGCTCGTCGTCAGTTGGATGAAGAAGTCCGTCTGAAAAACGAGGCAGAATCGCGCCGTCGCTCAGAAGATGAAGCCAAGCGCCGTGCCCCGGTTGCAGAAGCCGAAGCGCGTCCGGGCACAGTGGTTGCCCGTCCAGGCGTCCGTCGCCCGGGTGGTGCAGAAGAAGATGATCGCCGTGGCACACCAGCCCGCCGCTCTGCCTTCCCGGTTGGCAACAAGACCCCCGTTAAGGTCGAGGCTCGTCCGACAAAGGCGAAGGTCGAAGTTGATAATCGTCACAAGCTGACCGTTACCAGCGTCACCAGCACCGAAGATGGTGATAGCGCACGCGGTCGTTCGATTGCGTCGATGCGCCGCCGTCAGGAAAAATTCAAGCGCAGCCAAATGCAGGAAGTGCGCGAGAAAATCACACGCGAAGTTATTTTGCCAGAAACAATTTCCATCCAAGATCTCGCCCAGCGTATGGCCGAGCGCGCGGTGGATGTTATCAAATATCTGATGAAGCAAGGCCAGATGTTTAAGTCTGCCGATATCATCGATGCTGATATGGCCGAGCTTATCGCCGCCGACTTTGGTCACACAGTGAAGCGCGTTGCTGACAGCGATGTGGAAGATGGCTTCTTTGGCGTTTCTGATACGGTTGCAAACCAACAATCCCGTCCACCGGTTATCACGATCATGGGCCATGTTGACCATGGTAAGACATCGCTTCTGGATGCCATCCGCAAGACCAATGTTGTGTCTGGCGAAGCAGGCGGTATCACCCAGCATATCGGTGCCTACCAGATTGATTATAACGGCCATAAGCTGACATTCATTGATACACCGGGCCATGCCGCGTTCTCGGCAATGCGTGCCCGTGGCGCGCAGGCTACCGACATCGTCATCCTCGTGGTGGCGGCAGACGATAGCGTGATGCCGCAAACCATTGAATCCATTGCCCAGGCTAAAGCTGCCAAAGTGCCGATCATTGTTGCTATCAACAAAATCGACAAGCCGGATGCAGACGCTCAAAAGGTCCGCAATGGCCTTCTGCAAC
>JANPBE010000766.1:0-1852 GCA_031430295.1 Phyllobacterium sp. | reverse complement strand
CCGATCTCTCCCCTTGAGGGAGAGATGTCACGAAGTGACAGAGACGGGTGCCCCCGAGCGTCCAGCAAATCTGGTGCCGCATGAACCATAAACTAGTCCCCGCAACAAATCGTACATTCGCAAAATCTATGCGTTCAAGCATGACTCCCGCCGAATTAAAATTATGGAACGCTGTTCGAGCGACACGCCTAATGGAGTTGAAATTCCGCAGGCAAGTTCCCATTGCCGGATACATAGTCGATTTTGCCTGCCCCGCAATAAAACTGATTGTTGAATTGGATGGCTCTCAACATGGCAATGAGACCAATATTGTTAAAGACACAACCCGCACCGAAGCGCTTGAAGGCCTCGGATGGACAGTGCTGCGGTTTTGGAATGACGATGTGATAAAGGATATTGAAGGCGTGTGTCAGCATATCGTCATTGTTGCAGGCAAAGCAGATAGTGCTATGGAGCGCCCATGACTCTCACCACAACCCTCACAGCCTTCCTCACCACGCGCAATGCGGCAGCCGTAAACATTCCCGTGCTCCAACCCGCCGATCCCTTCCTGGATATGGCAGGCGAAGACCTGCGCCGCCGGATTTTCCTCACCGAGTCCGAAACCGGCAATACGCTTTGCCTACGCCCCGAATTCACTATCCCCGTCTGCCTCGATCATATCGCCAACAAGGCGCACACGCCGCAGCGTTATTGGTATGTGGGCGAGGTGTTTCGCCAGCGCCGCGAGGGTGGCAACGAGTTTTATCAGGCGGGCATTGAAGACCTTGGCGAGCCGGATTTGGCCCGTGCCGATGCGCGCTCGCTGGCCGATGCCCATGCTCTGATTTCAGCCGCGCTGCCAAACGTGAAAACCCGCACATCGCTGGGCGACCAAGCGGTTTTTGAGGCAGTGCTGGCGGCGCTTGGCCTGCCGCGAGGCTGGCGTATGCGCCTTGCCCGCGCCTTTGGCGTGGGGGCATTGCTCAGCGCCGCGCTGCAAGACTTGGGCCGCGAAGTGGGTGCCTCCTCGCTGGATACTGAAACCGCCGCGCTGGTTGGCACGGGCGATGAAGCGGGTCTTGCCAGCCTTATTGCCAAGAAAATGAAACTCGCAGGCATCGCGCCATCCTCCGGCCGCAGCCCGCAGGAAATCGCCCGCCGCATGGTTGAAAAGCACGAGTTAACCAGCGTGCGCCTGTCGCCCAAAGCGCTGGCCGCGCTGACGGAGTTTCTGTCCATCCATGTGCCGCTGCGCCAAGCGCCCGCCGCGCTTTCTGCCTTTGCCATCAAATCCGGTCTCGCACTGGATGGCGCTCTTGAGCGTTTCGGTGCGCGGGTGGAAGCCTGCGTCACTGAGGGGCTGGACCTGAGCTCCGTTTCCTACGATGCCGCCTTTGGCCGCCCGCTGGATTATTATACCGGCATGGTGTTCGAAGTTTTCGTCGATGGCCAGCCAAAACCATTGGTCGGCGGCGGGCGTTATGACCGGCTGCTAACGCTGCTCGGCGCATCAAGCTCCATCCCCGGCGTCGGCTTTTCCGTTTGGCTGGACCGCATAGAACAGGTGGCCGCGCAATGACCATTCGTCTCGGACTTCCCTCCAAGGGCCGCCTCAAAGAACAATCGCTGGAAGCGCTCGCCTGCTTCGATATTAACGTGCGCCAAAGCGGCGACGCCCGCAAATATAGCGCGGATATTGAAGGTCTGCCCGGCGTCGATGTGGCGTTTCTTTCAGCCTCCGAAATCGCCCGCGAACTGGCTGCCGGGACTATCGACATGGGCGTGACAGGCGAAGACCTGCTGCGCGAAACTATCGCCGATTTTGACGTGCGCGTCAGCATTGCCGCGCGTCTCGGCTTCGGCCACGCTG
>JANPBE010000765.1:0-4353 GCA_031430295.1 Phyllobacterium sp. | reverse complement strand
GATTGTGATTGCTGGAACGGTAATGTGTCCAAAACCAACCAATGGGCCACCGTTAACATCCGCATTCGCGACTACAAGTTCCGTTATGCCTTTTGCCCTAAATTGAGCAATTAAGTTGCTCACTAAATCATGCACAACCACGGCTGCCGGACCAGCGATATACATTCCATCCTGACGTTTGAATTTCTTTAAAATATCGCTATCGCCTGCCGGCATCTGCGGCAGAACAACATTGATGTCCCTAAGTTCGATACGCCCGATATCAATTTTGCCTGAAAGCAGTGCAATTGCTTTCATACCCAATTCGACACTACCGACAGTACCGCTGCCGTTTGCACCGCCGCTGCCGCGAAACTTAAAATTCAAGGCTGAGCCTTCAAAGGCTAAGTTGCCGGATTGATCTACCGAAAGGCGAGAATCCCCGACCGTTGTCTCAATATTAGTTCCGGCAACGGCACCGAGCTTTTCCCGTGTAATATCAGTAAGATAAGAGTTAGAAATTCCGGTGGTGGCCAAAACCGCGGCAAAGGCAGCGAAGGCAAGTAGCCCGATGACCAGTAAACCAAACGAAAACCTTATGACAAAATGCAAAACCGAAACTGCGATACCACCAAAAGTCGAAACACGTTTAGCCGACGGAAGCGTATTGAGATCTTGATGATCCCGCCTCGAAAACCAAACCCATTTGCTTTTTCCGTTGGTAACTATCTGTTTTACTCTCAAATTTAGAATCATCTGTCGCAGGTTTTACCCGCGGCACTATATGTAAGTTAGTGAACAACATAACAGCCAAGAAAGGCCAAGGCATGGCAACGGACAAAGACATGGCAATCGAAATCGGCGACACGGCCCCAAACTTTAACCTTCCTGATGAAAGCGGGGAAATCGTTTCACTCGATTCATATCGCGGCAAACAGGTAGTGTTATATTTTTACCCTAAGGACGACACCAGCGGCTGCACGATTGAGGCCAAGGATTTTTCCTGTTTGGTTGATGACTTTAATAAAGCGAACACAGCCATCATAGGCATGTCACCTGATAACGCAAAGTCCCACGCAAAGTTCCGCGCCAAGCATGAATTAAGCGTCACACTCGTGGCTGATGAGGAAAAAACTGCACTCCAAGCTTATGGTGTCTGGAAAGAAAAAAGCATGTATGGCCGCAAGTATATGGGCGTTGAGCGCACAACTTTTTTAATTGATGCCGATGGCAAGATCAAAAACCTTTGGCGAAATGTCAAAGTGCCAGCACATGCAGAAATGGTTCTAGCCGCTGCAAAGGCTTGATAAACCTACTAAATATTGCTGATTGCAATTCTATAAATACGGTTTGTTAACCATAAAGCGTTCTAATCACACCAGCATTTTATTATTGCGTAAATGGTGTGGTGGTTCGATTATGACGGCAAATCAGAAGAGTAACGCGGCGCAGCAACCTGTTTTTGGCAAGCGCCGCGAACCCCACACAATCATTATTGCGCGCGGCGATGACGTGAGTCATTTTACAATCCGACCATGGTTGGCACTCTCGATTGGTGCTGTCCTTTCAGCAATGGCCGTCGGCTATCTTATGGCTACAACATACCTTGTCCTTCGCGATGACCTCATCGGTGCGACGGCCTCACGCCAAGCACGCATTCAACAGGCTTACGAAGATCGAATTTCAGCATTACGTGCTCAAGTTGATCGTATCACGTCTCGCCAATTGCTTGACCAGCAACTCATGGAAACCAAGGTTGCTGAGCTTATCGACCGGCAAGAACAGCTCACATCAAGGACCGGTAGGCTTGCGCCGCTTTTAGATCGCGCACGCGACGCCAAAAGTAAATCAGCAGTCCCCTTACCAATAGCCAAGCCAGATAACACGATCACGGGTTCTATCACCTCACCGCCATCGCATACAATTTTGGCTAGTCTTTTTGGCGAAGCTAGAAATGCCAGTGAATTATCGCCCGCAGATGTTGCAGATCAGCTGTTTGCCAATATCAGCCACTCGATAAAAGATATTGAAAGCACGCAAATCGCTGAAATTCGCGGACTTGCGGACGGTGCTAAGAACAATACCCGAGATATTAAATATGCACTAAAAGCTGCGGGTTTATCGGTTGGCGAGGCTCCTGAAACAGCAGAGGGCGGCCCCTATATTCCGGCCAGCGAAGGCGAAAAAATAGGTGCTTTCGACCGGGAGGTTGAAAGCTTGGATCAGGCACTCGATGCGCTTGACTATGTGAAACGCGAAGCAAGGTCACACCCAATTGGCGCTCCACTTCCTGGCAACACCATTACCAGTAGGTTTGGCTATCGCACTGACCCCATATTGGGCAGTCAAGCCTTTCACGCCGGACTCGATTTTCGAGGCACAATCGGAGAACCCGTCCATGCTCCCGCTTCAGCTATAGTGGTCAACGCTGGCGTTCAGGGCGGCTATGGCAACATGGTTGAACTTCGCCATAAAGACGGTCTTGTGACGCGCTATGGCCACTTGAGCCGTATTGACGTTCAGGTAGGACAAAAGATCAACGCTGGAGATGTTATTGGCGAGGTCGGCAGCACTGGCAGATCAACAGGTCCGCATCTTCATTATGAAGTGCGCATAGATAACAAGCCAGTCGACCCCGCTCGCTATATTGCCATCGGAAATGCAGTACAGTCGCTGCTCTAGCAGCGACCAGTCCTCACAAATCAGTCAATATCCTGGACATCGGCATGGCCGCCTTGCACACGCTGCGCTAGCGCGGCCTGCATAAAGCCATCCAAATCTCCGTCAAGCACATCCTGCGGGCTTGGACTTTCAAATCCAGTACGCAAATCCTTCACCATTTGATAAGGCTGCATGACATAGGAGCGGATTTGATGCCCCCAACCTATGTCTGTCTTAGAAGCTGACTCCTTGTTGGCAGCCGCCTCGCGCTTTTCTAATTCAAATTCGTAAAGTCGCGCACGAAGCATAGACCATGCGGTGGCGCGGTTCTTGTGCTGGGAACGGTCAGACTGACATTGAACCACGATATTCGTCGGAATATGGGTGATACGCACCGCCGAGTCAGTCGTATTAACATGCTGGCCGCCCGCGCCTGACGAGCGATAAGTATCAATACGACAATCGGATTCACTGACCTGAATATCAATGGAATCGTCAACTACCGGATACACCCAAGCACTGGAAAATGACGTATGGCGCCGCGCATTTGAATCGAAGGGCGATATACGCACCAAACGGTGCACACCCGATTCCGTTTTTAAAAACCCATAAGCATTAGTGCCTTTAATTAGGAGCGTTGCGGACTTTATGCCAGCTTCTTCGCCATCATGGTATTCCAGCATCTCGACTTTCATCCGCTTGCGCTCGGCCCAGCGCGTATACATACGCAACAAAATTGAGGCCCAATCCTGACTTTCCGTACCGCCTGCGCCCGCATGTACTTCGATGTAGCAATCGTTTTTATCGGCCTCGCCTGAAAGCAACGCAGCCATCTGGCGACGTTTGATTTCAGCCATAATTTCACGGATTGAGCTTTCAGCATCGGCAACAATATCATTGTCACCTTCGTCCTCACCCATCGCTATCAGCTCAATGTTGTCATTGAGGGATGTGCCTATACTATTGATCGCATTGATCGAGTCATCCAACTCTTGACGCTCACGCATCAAGCCCTGTGCTTCTTGTGCATTATTCCAGAGATTCGGATCTTCGGCGCGCTCGTTGAGATAACCTAGTCGTTTGACAGCTTGATCCCAGTCAAAGATGCCTCCTCAGCAGGCTGAGTGCCTGCTTGATTTCTTCTACAAGAAATTCCATTTCCGCGCGCATTTTAGATAATCCTAATAAAATGTATAAGCCGCGCGGACCATATTCGCGCGGCTCACAGGTGTAAAGCTAGGTTTTGTTAAAACAGCCCGCCGCCGCCGTCCTGAATGACTTTTGCAGCGCTTGGTGATATTTTTTGCGCACTTGGCTGAGCAGCAAAGTCCTCAATGCCAATAACAGAATAGGAATCAGCCGGACCAGTGCCTGGTTTGAATGCCTCCATAATGACGCCGGGCCCACTTCCAGAAGACGCCATGCCGGTTTTGCGGTCAATGGCTACGATATTCATACCTTCGGGAACGCGGAAATCAACCGCAGGCTTGCCAGTCAGCGCCTTCTGCATAAACTCTTTGAATATCGGCGCGGCCAGCGCACCGCCCGTAGTGCCATGACCCATTGGCGTTGGTTGGTCATAGCCCACGTAAATTCCGGTTACGAGATCAGGGGTGTAGCCGATGAACCACGCATCTTTTTCATCATTCGTAGTGCCCGTCTTGCCAGCCGCAGGAAAACCAATGTCTTTGATGTTCGCCGCGGTACCGCGCT
>JANPBE010000764.1:0-1389 GCA_031430295.1 Phyllobacterium sp. | reverse complement strand
TAATGTGGTAGTCACCGAGAATTACCGGGAAATCTGCGTTACCGCCTGTTAGCGTGATTGAGACTTCGGATGGTGAAACCGCCTTAATTTCCTTAATTTGCTCCAAAAGGCTTTTCGCCGGTGACTTGGTATCCGCGCCGCGATGTATCGCGATTGAATAAAGAATGTCGTCAGCATCAAGTGCCTTGCCATTGGAGAATTTCACGCCCTGACGGACTTTGAAGTTCCACTCAACAGCACCCGGCTTGGCTTCCCAGCTTTCGAACAATTCGCCTGTTGGATTGCCTTTGTCATCAAATTCAACAAGGCAGTTACAGATTGCAAGCGAAGCGCCGATCATGACTGAGTCAGCGTAAGTGCGTGGATCGAGCGAGTCAGAAGCCGAGCCGCCTTCCATACCGATGATGAAGTTGCCACCCTTCTTTGGCTCATCAGCATAAGCAGACTGTGTGAACAGTGCATTTGCTGCTGGAACTGTGAGGCCTGTGATAGCTGCCAACTGCATAAAGTCGCGGCGCGATACTTGGCTGCGTGCAGCCAGCTGTTCAGCGGCTTTCAATTTATGTTCAAATTCGTTCATTGTGAGTGCTCCCTAGGTTTGGTCTTGGGCTCTATAGCATTACAGATGCACAAGACTGTCAATCGGTTCATTGAGGGAAATTACAAGCGTCACATTGCTGCGAAAAAAGTCTGTTCCCCCAATGGACATCCACCCGGCTTCGCGCGGACAATACGTTAACGAAACGCCGTCCAATTGAGTTTCACACTCGTGAAGGTTACGGTTTTCCGCCCTTCTTTTTTTGTCGCAAAATCGGGCATAAGCCCATCGCTAAACCAACCTTGTGCTGCGACAAACTTGCTGCTTCAACACGACATTGAATATGAGAATTACGACGCGGGGGCTCTGTGTTGTAAATTAGATTGACTTAACGTGATGTCCATCGCTGTGACCTAAGTCTTTGTCCGGCCATATCAAATTGCGCAACCGCTGTTTCAAGATTTTGGCTTCCGGAAAACCACCGTCGGATTTGCGCTCCCAAATCACTGAATCATCGGCCATGATAATGAAAATTCCGCCTGTGCCGGGGACCAGCGCAACCTCGGCAATGTCTTGGCCGAATGTTTGCAACAATTCCTGCGCCAGCCACGCAGCACGCAACATCCAATTGCATTGGGTACAATAAGTGATTGTAATACGAGGCTTTGGCATGTCCATCAGTGAGCCTCGTCCCAATTCTTGGCGGCGCGGGCCTCGACTTGGAGAGGCACCTTTAGTTCCAGTGCGGGGAATGCTGCGCCCTCCATCACGCGCTTAATGATCGGAATAGCGGCATCCGCATCGCCTTCCGGTGCCTCGAACACAAGTTCATCATGGACCTGCAGCAGCAT
>JANPBE010000763.1:0-12569 GCA_031430295.1 Phyllobacterium sp. | reverse complement strand
TGTTGGTTACGTAAATTTTACTTGTTACGGTTTGTAACTTGTGCTGACATACGACAGTTCAACGATTTTGCAAGAGGGCACATTCATGCAGCATACAGACAAAAATGTTACCGGCACTTGTATGGCAGTGCACGAGGTGCTGAGCCAAATTGGCGATAAGTGGACGGTACTTATCGTGCGTGCGCTCAATGACGGGTCGTTGCGTTTCTCTGAACTGCGGCGTGGTGTGGAGGGAATTTCCCAACGAATGCTGACACTTAACCTCAAAACGCTGGAGCGTGATGGCTTCGTGACACGCACTGTTTATCCCACCATTCCACCGCGTGTGGACTATGAGCTTACCGCCCTTGGCCACTCGCTTTCTGAGCCACTGGGCGTGGTTGCACAGTGGGCGATTACAAACCGTCAACGTATTGTTGACGCCCGTATGATGTTTGACGCGCGCGACAAGGATGTCGGACCGATGATGCGGGTGGCGGCGGAATAGCGCAGGAAAATATTGACATTCGATGTATTTTAGGTGTACTTGCCCTTGTTAGAAATTATGTGTGGTTGGAACGAAGACAAGAACGAATTGTTGATGCGCGAACGTGGGCTGTCGTTTGAGATGGTTGTGGAAGCCTTAGCAAAGGGTGATTTGTTAGCCGATACGCCTCATCCGGACGCTCTTAAGTATTCGCATCAGCGATTGTTGTTTGTTATAATTGGCGACTATGTTTGTGTAGCTCCTTATGTTTTGGACGGGAATATTCGTTTTTTGAAAACTTTGTATAGAAGCCGGAAAGCTAATCGCCGTAACTCAGGAGATGATGATGGGAGATCGTGAACCAATTGATCCCTATTTGGATGATGAAGAGCGCGATCTGATTGAAAGCATTGAGGCGGCGATTGAGGATGGTCGGATTAAGATGCCCTCCGAGATTGAACGCGCCAAGCTTGCTGCTGAATGGCAGGCTTCCGCAAAAGCCTTTCTGGAGCGAAAGCCCATCACGCTGCGTCTGCAGTCGGGTGACATTGACCGTTTGAAGGTCATAGCGTCGCGCAAGGGGATCCCATACCAGACACTCATTGCCTCCATTTTGCATCAGTATGCCAATGGTGATTTGCTTGAGCGCCCGCTGAATGTGGTGCAAGCGGCGGAATGAGGGTTGCTTGACGCATCGGGTTCTGCGGCGTTACGTCTCTAATATGTAGGCATGTCGGCAAATGTCTGGCTTGCCGCGTGGGCAAACATGAAACTTATCAGCTATAATATTCAATATGGGTTTGGTCTTGATGGCAGCTATGATCTGTCGCGGGCGGCAAAAGCGATTGCCGATGCGGATGTGATTGCTTTGCAGGAAGTGGACCGTCACTGGTCGCGCACGAATTTTGAAGATCAACCCGCGCGCCTCGCAGCACTTTTGCCGCAACATTATCAGGCCTATGCGCCCGGCTTTGATATGGATGCAAGTTTTATCCGGCCTGATGGCAGTGTAGAAAATCGCCGCCGCCAGTTTGGTCCGATGATTTTATCAAAGTTTCCCATCGTCTGGTCGCGTATGCACTTGCTGCCGTTGGCGCGCATGGTGAGGCCAATCAACACGCAGACTGTTGCGCTGGAAACAATGATCCGCACACCTGCGGGACCAGTGCGGTTTTGGTCGGTGCATCTTGCCCATGTTGGCACAGAGGAACGGCTGCGCCAGCTTGATATCATAGTAGAACTCAATCGTGCTTCGCCGCGTACTGGCGGGCCGTGGAGCGGCGCAGACGACGAGCCGCACCGTAACTGGACCGAAGGCGAAGCGGAGCCCGAAGCGCCACTGGCATCGATAATCATGGGTGATTTCAATGCGGTGCCCACTGGTCCTGAATACACCCGCATGGTGGGGACGCAGCCATTTCATTGCGGTGTGCTTTATAGCGATTTGTTTGTTGATGCTGCTGTTGCTGCCGGTCACCAACCGACGGATTTCTATTCCCATGAGCGTGTGGTGAACAGCGTGCTGGATAGGCGACGGCTGGACTACTGCTTTGTGAGTGGTGCACTTGCGCCGCGTGTGCGTTCATACGCTGTTGATGTGAGTGAACGGGCATCGGATCATTTCCCTGTCATGCTCGATATTGATCTGGAAACGCTGCCAGTTGGGAACCACCCGCTGTGAGCCCAGAAATATTTATGGCGGTGCTGGCGGCGGCACTGATGCATGCAAGTTGGAATGCGTTGGTCAAATCGCGGGGCGACCGGTTTGCCGGATTGATTGGCATGAGCATTGGCATGGGCGCGTTTGCCGTGCCTGCGCTTTATTGGACCACGCTGCCAAGCGGCGTTACATGGGTGTGGCTGCTGGCGTCTATCATCCTTCACACGGGCTATCGCAGTTTTCTCGGGCTTGCCTATGCAGGTGGTGATTTGGCGCAGGCTTATCCGTTAGCACGCGGTGTCGCGCCGATGTTGTCTGCGACGGGAAGCGCCATTTTCTTTGCTGAGATGCCGCACCCCGTGGCGATTGTTGGCATTATTTTGTTGGGGCTGGGTGCCGTTTTGCTGGCGTTTAAGGCGCGAAATAAAGACGGGGATCAATCGCTCCATAGGCGGACTGTGATGTTTGCCTTGACAACCTCGGTATTCATTGCCGGATATACGATTTCTGACGGTATGGGTGCGCGCAGCGCTGCGGATGCGCTAAGCTATGCGGCGTGGCTTTTCATTCTTGATGGCATCTGGTGTGCCGTGTTGTTTGGCGCGATGCGTGGTGGCGCTGGGCTTATGCGACTCGGGTCACTTTGGACGCAATTTTTGATGACAGGTGGCTTGGCAGGGGCGTCGTACTTTGTCGCGATGTGGGCGATGACGAAAGCGCCAATTGGCGCGGTGGCGGCGTTGCGCGAAAGCTCGATATTGTTTGCCTTGATAATTTCAGTGCTGTTTCTTGGCGAAAAAGCAACAGCCCAGCGCGTGATTGCCGGGCTGTTAATTGTGAGTGGCGTTGCCGCCATTAAGCTCGCTTAAATAAACTTCACACCAATGGGGTTTGCATCATTTGCAGATGCAAAATATCGCCCGTCCACGGGTTGGCATCGCATACCGCTTCATTAAGCACCACACCAAGACCCGGCTCTGTTGAAGGGATGACGTGCCCGTCTTGCCACTCGATTTTCTTGTGCAGCAATTCGGCATGGAAGCCATCGAAGGTCTCTATTGCTTCCAAGATCAAAAAGTTTGGCAGCGTGACGGCGAGCTGGATATTGGCAGCGGCGACGATGGGGCCGCAGTAGCAATGAGGCGCGATTTGGATGTGGTGGGCTTCGGCCATGCCAGCGATTTTCTTGGTGGCGAGCAGGCCGCCTGAACGGCCAAGATTGGGCTGCAAAATTGATGCCGCGCGGTTTTCGATGACTCGAGCGAATTCAAAGATTGTGCAAAGCCGCTCGCCCGTGGCGACGGGAATGGACGTGAAACGGGCGACTTCGGCCATGACTTCGGGCATATCCGGCGGCACGGGTTCTTCAAACCATAGCGGGTCATAAGGCTCGATGGCGCGGGCCATGCGTTTAGCGCCGGAGGCCGTGAACTGGCCGTGTGTGCCGAACAAAATATCGCATTTTGTGCCGACAGCCTCGCGGATGGCTTTGACCATGCGAGCGGAAAGATCAATATCGACAAGGCGCGGCTGGTGGCCATCGAACGCGGTGTAGGGTCCGGCGGGGTCTAACTTTACGGCAGTGAAGCCTTGGCGCACATAGTCCATCGCGCAGGCGGCGGCCATTTCTGGATTGTTATAGACGTTGTTGTCTTTGTCCTCAGCCTCGTCGGGATAGACTGAGCCTTCGGTTGGATAGAGGTACGTGTAGGTACGCAGCGTCTCGTTCACGCGTCCACCCAGCAGCATGTATGCGGGCTTATTGGCCGCCTTGCCGATGATGTCCCAACAGGCCATTTCCAGCGCTGAAACGCAGCCGATCATAGTCGAATCCGGGCGTTGCGTGAAGCCGGAGGAATAGGCGCGGCGGAAGAAGTTTTCAATGTCGTGCGGATCATTGCCGATGAGGTAGCGCTGCGCCACATCCTCAATCATTTTGCAGGTGAGGTGCGGATCAAACGAGGCGTTGTAGGCCTCGCCGTAGCCCACAATATTATCGGCGGTGGTGAGCTTCACAAAGATGAAATAGCGCCCGCCAATTTGCGGCGGCGGGTTTGCAACGACCCAAGTCTTCACATCTGTTATTTTCATTTGAGTTCACTCCCTAATTCTACTGCGTCGGCCAACTGGTGCAATTTTCTGCGCTTCCGGTGCTCACGGACTTGCATGTCCGCTGCGCTCCGGTTCTCGAAAATCACCCCATTTGACGCGCCGCAGCGAATTATGAAATGAACTCAAGAATAATCCTCCAAAATCAGACTTGCGCCCTTCCATCCGGTGGCGATGGCGGCGGCGTTGGTGTTGCCGGTTATGAGCGTCGGGAAAATAGACGCGTCGATGACGCGTAGGCCTTCGATGCCGTGGACTTTGAGGCGCGGATCAACGACCGAGTCGGCTGCGTCCGGCCCCATGCGGCAGGTGGAAACTGGATGATAGACCGTGCCGGAGCGCAGGCGGAAATCGGCGATTAGTTGCTCGTCTGTTTGCACTTTCGGGCCGGGCAGAATTTCTTCTTCGATGACGTTTGCTATAGCTGGCTGTGCGGCAATGGTGCGCAGGAATTTCACGGCGTCTAGCATCTCGGAAACATCGTCTTCGTGCGAGAAGGCGTTGGCGACAATGCGTGGCTTATCCAGCGGGTTGCCCGATTTAATTTCGATGTAACCGCGGCTGGACGTGCGGCAATTGGACAGGCCGATGGAGAAGCCTGGCCACGGGTCTGGCGACAGCAACGGGCGCTCGCCGACTTTTGGAATGACGGTGGAGAAGGCTTGGAAATAGAGCTGCATGTTGGGGCGCTTTTGGCCCTTATCAGTTTTGAAAAACCCGCCGCCTTGGTTCATGGAGATGGAAAGCGGGCCGTTGCGAAACAGGATGTAGCGCATACCCACCAAGAGCTTGCCCCACCATGGGCGCAGCGTTTGGTTCAGGGTCGGAAGTTTGGACTTGAATGTGTAATTGATGCCTTGATGATCGGTGAGGTGCTGGCCGACATTCTTGTTTTCTTGCACCAACGGGATGTCAAATTTGGCGAGCAGAACAGGGTCACCAATGCCGGACAATTGCAGCAATTGCGGGGAGTTCACCGCGCCGCCGGACAGGATGACTTCGCGGGTTGCGCGGGCGGACTTTGTAACGCCGCCCTTGATATATTCGACGCCAACGGCGCGCTTGCCCTCGAACAAAATACGGGTGGCTTGCGCCTTGGTGATAACAGTCACATTCTTGCGCTTCATAGCAGGGCGCAAGAAAGCGCGGGCGGCGGACATGCGCATACCGTTCTTGGTGGTTATTTGATAGAGACCGACGCCTTCTTGGTTTTTGCCATTAAAGTCTGGATTAGATGGCAGACCTGCTTGCTGCACGGCTTCTATATAATTATGCGCCAGCGGGTGGATTTCCTTATCAATTTTGGACACGCGCACTGGCCCGCCTGCGCCGCGCCACTCGTCTGCACCGCCTTCATTGTCTTCCAGTGCTTTGAAGATGGGGAGCATATCAGCCCAGCCCCAGCCGGGATTGCCTTTGGCCTGCCACTCATCGAAATCTTCCGGAGCGCCGCGTATCCAGACCATAGCGTTGATGCTTGACGAGCCGCCGAGAATTTTGCCGCGCGGCCAGTTATCTTGCTGTCCGGCAAGGCCAGCGTCCGGTTCGGTTTTGTACATCCAGTTATAGGATTTATCGAAAAACATCTTCCCGTAGCCCATCGGCAATTGCGTGTAGAAGCGCAAATCCGTGCCGCCCGCCTCCAGTACGAGCACAGAAAAGCGGCCATCTGCCGACAGGCGTTCAGCCACGACTGAACCTGCCGAACCGGACCCGATGATGATAAAATCGTAAGCGTTCATGTGTTCCAAAGTGCAATTGCGTTCGGGTTAAGCCTAGTCAATGGTCGGCAAACAAATCCAGCCTTTGCGCCGTCGCTTGTCAATAAAACGACGCAAAGACGTGGTGATAAGTTTGGCAGCACCTTTAACGGAAGTGACATTCGTGCTTACGTGCGGTGGAGATTTGAAACCGAAAAGGAATGCCCCATGCGCGGTGAAGACAGCAACCAGCCAAGTGGCGATTTGACACTGCGCACGGCCGCTATGCCAAAAGACGCCAATGCGGCGGGCGATATATTCGGCGGCTGGGTGATGGCGCAAATGGATTTATCCGCCGGTATGCGCGCCGCCGAGCGAGCCAAGGGGCGCGTGGTGACGGCGGCGGTCAACGAGATGTTCTTTGAAAAGCCAGTGAAAATCGGTGATATTTTGTGCGTTTATACGACAATTGAAAAAGTGGGTCGCACGTCGATAGTGCTCAAAGTCGATGCGTTCGCGCAGCGTTATTTATCTCATGTTGTTGAGAAAGTGACGAGCGCACGGTTTGTGATGGTGGCGCTGGATAAAGAGGGTAGGCCGACGCCGGTTCCGGAGGAGTAGTCTCACTGCCGCATTTGGTTATTGATTTTTGTATCTAATTGGATACAGTATTTGTATGATTTCATTTTAAATGACGCTGCAATTCAAGCGCTCGTTCTCCGGCATCAATGATCTGCGAGCAAAAGCTAAAATTCTAGCTAGGCTAAAGTCTGCCGAGTTTGGAAATTTTGGTGACTGTTCGCCGGTTGGCGAAGGTGTTTCGGAAATACGAATCCATTATGGGCCGGGGTATCGCGTTTATTTTATGCGGAAGGGTGAGGTGGTTTACCTGCTCCTCTGCGGCGGCGATAAATCCTCTCAAAATCGAGACATACGTAGTGCCTTGGAAATAAGCAGAACAATAAGAAGGGTGCAGCCATGAGTGACTTTCAAAAATTTGACGCATCAGAATTTCTCAGCAGCGAGGAGATGATAGCGGAATATTTGGCGGCGACTTTGGAGGATGAAAATCCTGATGTGTTTATCGCGGCATTGGGGGATGTCGCGAAGGCGCGTGGGATGACCAAGATTGCAGAAGCAAGCGGGCTAGGGCGTGAAAGCCTTTATAAGTCGCTAAAGTCAGGGTCGAAGTTGCGCTATGATACGGTGCAGAAAATTCTTGGTGCGTTTGGCGTTAAGCTGACCGTCACGCCAATAACTCATGATGCGGCTTAGTTTTTAATTACACGCGACATGCCCATTTTTGCGCTCCATTATGTCGAAATGGAAATGGTCACTGTGGGCTTTATTATAGCCTGGCCCGAGCACGGTTGAGAAATAGTCGCAGCCATCGGCGCGGATGGTGTTGAGCAGGCCACGCTCGCGAAATGAGAAGAAGCCCTTCTTGCGCACCAGAATATCATGGCCGTTTTTAAGTTCTATTTTGGCGACGTCGAGTGCGTTACCCTTGGCATGTTCCGACATTTTGCCACTGCCGTTGCCAATCATCGTTCGGCACGAATAGGACGAGGCCTGCGTGATGGTGCCGACACTGGAGAAATAGCGCAGGCGGGCGGCGGGTTGCAGCTCCTTTTTTACCCAAGAGGCAAAGCGCAAAGTCATGGCGCAATTGAGTGTGGCGGCGGGAGTAAGCCGTGCGCCGCCGGGCATGCCTGTTACTTCAAGCGGGTAGGGGATATTGCAGACGCCGCCATCATTGATTGGTGGCAATTCGCGGAAGGTTACTCCTAGACGACGCAAATCCTTGCGGCATGAGGCTTCCTCGGCGGGCATACCTGCGGAATTATTGTTGCCAAAACCAAACGGATGCGTGAGGCGAGTGAAACCGGCGGCGATGGGCGTTTGGATTGGTTGTTCTTCGGGTGCGGGCCGCACTTGCATGGATTGTTCGGGCAGGACTTCATCGCGGGTAAGAGGCGTGACAGGGTATGACTGCTGCGGCTCTATGGCAGCCATGGGAACGAGCGCCGCTGTTTGCATACCTACATCGACGTCTGGACGCATGACACTATCGGTGGAACAAGCGCTAAGCGCTAAACCGGCAGCCAAAACACGGACGAAACTGATACGCATGATACAATCCTTAAGGAAGTATCGAAATTACCACTCAAATATGAATCGTTCGTCAGCGCGGGCATTAACATCTAAGGTCATTTCAGGGCACACTATTGGCAAAATGGCTTACCCTTGCGCGGGGCGAGGTCAAAGTGGAAGTGCAGCGCATGGTCCGGATCGCTGCCGGGGCCAAGCACGGTGGTGAACGGACCACAGGCTTTGGCACGGACTAAATCTAAGAAGAGTTTAGTTTTTGGTTCATTTGCGGGTGGAGCCTGCACGAGGATGACGCGCTTATCCGAGAGTGTGAACGACGCAATGTCTAATGCGCGGCCAAAGGCATGTTCGGATAGTTTTGTTGCGCCGTGGCGCGTGCGGCATACATAGGCGGATGCCTGGTTTATGGAAGCAATGGTGCTTCCGAGTGTGGAAATTGTGATTTTTTGCGCGTCATCGCGGATGAACGAGGTCAGCTTTAGTGCAGTCGGGCAATCGAGCAGCGCTGCGGGTGAGAGCGCGATGTTAGGGCCCAGCGCTGTGACTTCTATAGGATCTGCAATTGAGCAGCCGATAGGATCGCTGACGGAAGGCATGGGTTTGAAGGTTACGCCATAGGCTTGAAGTTCGCTTTGGCACGCGCTCGGGCCTGTTCGGTTGGTTTCCGTTGTGACGGGTGGCACCGTTGCTTCAACGGGTTTGCTGACTTGGGGTGGTTTCGGCGTTGGTACCGGGATGTCGCCTGCACAGGCGAGGCCGGGGCTGACCAAAATCAATGCTGTGCCGAGGTACGGGATAAGAAATGTAGTGCGGCGCATGGGTCAACCCTAAACAATAGACTGAAGGCACCGATTAACAGTGGACCAATCAACTTCAGACCCGTTAGCACATAAGTGAAACGTTGTTGCTGGACGATACGATTTTTATGCGCGTAGACCAACCCGTGGTTTCCTCAAACTGGTGCACTTATGTAAAACGGGTTTGCGGAAATTCGTGTCGTTGGAGAGCATCGCCGCGTAGCAGTTCGTCTGGCCACTCATTTAATCGATCAAGGTGTCTGCGCGTTGTCCGGCTCGCTCATGGTGGATTGGCAGCGTTTTCCCATAAAGTTGTTGAGTGCGCTCGACGCTGCCCACCATGCCTTGCTCCTGTACGTAGGAAAAAATGGCCACGTAGCGTGGCGTTTCGCCCTCCAATGGCGCGACACGATGCAGCGAGTAGCGTCCTTTGAAAAGCTGCAAATCGCCGGGTTCTAACTTCAACGAAATCACTTTGTCGGAGGTTCCGTCCAGTACCTTGACGACCTCATCAAAGTTCTCGTCGTCTGAACTGCGGATCATTGGTGCGTATTCAAACGCACCGCCGCTGTCTGCGTTCTGTAGCGCCAGTGTGACCGTGAAATTGTTTGTGTCAAAGTGCCACGGGAACCCGTTTCCTTCCCAAGCTGCATTGACGATCACGTCGGCTAGTGGATCGGCATAGCGAAAGAATTGATCTTCGGGTTCTTGAAGACATTCGCGAATGAATGTGTCGAACCCTTCACTGTCGAATACGGTACGTATCACGCCATCGACATGAAAGTTGTCAGCCGGAATGAACGCGTTCGACCTGTCAAAGAACTGGCGTCGTGGATCTGACTCCGGCAGGCTCGGGTCGTCCTTGGTGAAATAGGGGTTGGTGCGCGAATAACTGCGGTGACCTTGGTCGGCTACACCAGCGGCCTCCACGACCGCTGCGGCAACACCCGCAGGTGTCAAGAACCCCTTCAAGACTGCGCATCCCCGCAACTCAAGCTCGCTACGTACGCGGGACAAGATTGCGTCACGAAGCGGCCCAGGTGTCGAAATTGGGTAGGTTTCGAGTTTTATTAAGTCTCCGGCTGAAGGTCGCATTGGTTGCCCCACTTTTAAATACGGAATGCAAATCGTAGTCTGGCGGTAAGCTGCTCACTGCCGCTATCACGACATTACGAAGTCGTTTTAAACTATAGTTTGGCAAGGTGTCGCTAGACCAAGATCATCGACAGTTACTCGGTCTGCAAGCCGCTAAAAAGTTCGTTTTTCGATATCTGTTCTATAGCAAAATTGCCATAGAGGCTGTGTCCCGAGCCTACTATAACGTTTGGGCCAAGCAAAGGAGTTTCTCAATGCTCATGTCACCTTATGTTCTACCAATTTTGCTGCTCATCGCCTCAAATGTTTTCATGACGTTTGCTTGGTATGGCCATCTCAAATTTACTGGATCGCCGCTTTATATCGCCGTTCTTGCCAGCTGGGGCATCGCGTTTTTTGAGTATTGGCTGGCAGTGCCTGCGAACCGTATTGGCCACCAAGTCTATTCGGCGGCGGAGTTGAAGACCATGCAGGAGGCGATAACGCTTGTGGTTTTCAGTGTGTTTTCCATTTTCTGGCTGAAGGAAAGTTTCACAATGGGGCATGTGATTGGCTTTGCGCTGATTGCTGCGGGAGCAGCGGTAATATTTAAGGCTTGAGGTCCGCCTGTTCTCGTCTCTTTGCAAGAAGCATAGGCACCAGCTCGACGGCAAGCATAGCAATAAAAATCATTGCACAGCCAGTGAGCGACATTGCAGACAGTTTGCGGTGGAACACCAGCGCGTCAAACAGTCCTGCAAACAGGGCCTCTGATGACAGGATGATAGCGGCTTGTGCCGCTGTCGTATGGCGCTGGCCAATCGATTGCAGCGTGAATGCTATGCCTCCCGCAATGACGCCCGCGAACAGAATATCGTCGGAGGCAAGGATAACTGCCGTCCAATCCAAACGCTCAAAGAGCAGTGCTAGTATCCAACCGAAAACGGCAGTGACCGCAAATTGTGTAACGGCTTGCGTGACGGGGCGGTTGGTTTTATTGGCATAGCGCGTGATAAAAAGGATCTGCATCGCCCAAAACAGTGCGCACAAAATCGTGTACCAATCACCGACTACAAAGCGGTCCAAGTGGCCGCCGGACAAAAGAAATATACCAAGCAACGCAAAAAGCGCAGCTGGCCAGACAACCCAATGCGGCCATTCACGATAGAGCACAATACCGAGCAGCGGCACCATTATCAGGTAAAGACCGGTGAGGAAGCCTGAGTTGGTGACAGATGTGGTGAGCAGGCCGGACTGCTGGGACAACATGCCCAGAAATAGAATAAAGCCAATGCCTCCAAAGGCTTGCCAGTCCGATTTGGTAAGCGCTACTGGGGCATTGCGACTTTCTTTAAGTGCCAACGGCAGCATCGCCAGTGTTGCCACACTAAAGCGCAGTGCGATGAAGAAGAACGGCCCAATATGATTCATAGCGTCCGACTGGGCAAGAAAGCCCATGCCCCAGATTGCGGCAGTGATGAGCAGGATGGCATTGGCTTTGGTTCGGGACATGAGTGATTCCAGATGTTTGCCACTGATAGCCGAGTGCCACATCCTTGTCAGGAGCGATTTGTTCGCACTTGCCATGTTGCCAGCTTCGCCATAGTTAACACCCGTCGAAAGAGGACATAACTGGAAGGCGAGCCCGGTTTGTTTCTGGTTTCAGAAATTCCTGTTTGCGCTTTGAAAAAGGCACGAGCGAACCCGCGACGCAACACAAGTAGCATTCCGCTGCTTGTGACGTGTCACTTCTTTGGGGTTCACAATGACTGATAAGGCAACAATTATAGCCACTGACAGCACGCGCTCTCCGGCATTTATCTTTATATTTATCACAGTGTTGCTGGATATTTTGTCCATCGGCATCATCATTCCCGTATTGCCAAAACTGGTGCAGCATTTGCTTGGTGGTGATATTCTTAAGACAGCTGAATTGTTTGGCTGGTTCATTTCCGTCTGGGCTGTGATGCAGTTTTTGTTCTCTCCGGTGATGGGTGCATTATCCGATCACTTTGGGCGCAGGCCCGTGATTTTGATCAGTAATCTGGCGCTTGGCATAGATTACATTATCATGGCGCTGGCACCAAACCTTTGGATATTGTTTGCGGGCCGCGTCGTTTCCGGCATCGCATCGGCAACCATTTCTACCGCGCAGGCCTATATCGCTGATATCACCGCGCCGGAAAAACGCGCAGGTGCCTTTGGCATGTTGGGCGCGGCGTTTGGCATCGGGTTTGTGCTCGGGCCTGCGCTCGGAGGCATTTTGGGTCATTATGATTTGCGGCTGCCGTTTGTGGCGGCTGCTTGCATGAGTCTCGCAAATTTTGCCTATGGCTACTTTATTTTACCAGAATCGCTGCCGCTGGCTAAGCGCGCGCCATTCAGGTTTTCCAAGGCAAATCCTGTGGCTTCGATTAAAATGCTGGCACGGGACGGACAGCTCATGCGGCTCGGCCTCATTGGCTTTTTAATACAGCTTTCGCATCAAGTTTTGCCGGCGGTTGCCGTGCTCTACATGGGCTTTCGTTATGGCTGGGAGGAGCGTTCTGTTGGTCTTGTGCTGGCGTTCGTCGGTGTATGCGCGATGGTGGTGCAGGGTGGGCTGGTGCGTCCGGTCGTGGCGAAAATTGGCGCGCGCGCGGCGCTGTTGT
>JANPBE010000762.1:0-2144 GCA_031430295.1 Phyllobacterium sp. | reverse complement strand
CGTGACTTTGCAAGCAGCCAATGGGCAAACACCCACAGAAATTGCCGTGTCGAGGGGCGTATCCGTGGATACAGTGCGCACGCAAATGAAGACAGTCTATGACAAGACGGGCCAATCCAACCAAGTCGGTCTGCAAAAGCTAATCCGCGATCTGACGCCGCCGCTCACGCAGGATTGATATCGGCGAGTGGCTCATGCGCCCGGGACACAGAGCGGCAGTCCATCTTCACCATGATATCCATTGCGCTGGCTTAAAAAAGCGTCAGCGATTTTTTTACGTAATTGAAAAATTCCCCAAGGTAAACAAACGGTTAACTGGTTGATGAGCCATGCGCATAACGCATGACACAATCCCGCTTACCCGCCTTGCTCATCATTGTGCAGTGCACCATCTTTCACTCAGAGGACAAAATCGGGAGGCAAGAAAGGACTATACTATGAAAATTCGTTTTTTATCCCGCATGTTGCCACGGGTTGCCACGCAGCGAGAGCTGGAGATGGCTTACTTAAATCAATCGACATCTATGATTGATCTTGAATATCGCGAGCGCGAAATTGATCGTGGCCGGTTTCAACGCCGCAACTATTAATGCTTGCGCGCCTGCACCAAGTAGGCGTTAATCACGGTGTCGCCCAAAGCGCGGGCGGCTTCCAGGCGGTGGAGGCCTTCCACCAGCACGTGGCGCTTGCCGTCGAAGCGCACTTGGATCGGCATTTTGTGGCCGTTTTCCAGCATATCCTCAATAAGCACCTGCACTTTGGCCGGGTCTAGCGTTTTGCGCCGCTCGGTGGGGATGTAGATGCTTTCAAGTTTTACGGCTGTGATGGCAAGCATGGAATCTCCCTCTTTGTGCCAATCTAGCAGACGGATTGCGTTTCATCACGCACTTATCACGAATGCGTGGCTCACCGGCTCGTGAATTGGTTGTTATCGGCAAGTTTGCCAAAACTAGGTTGTGGCAATGACGCCGCGCTATTTTGGAGAACTGCCATGTTGAAATCACTCGTACTCGCCGCTTCGCTCACATTCGTTTTTGCCGGTGCCACACTTGCCGATGATATGAAGGCTGCTGAGCCAATGAAATGTGATGATGCATCCATGATGAAAGTTGAAAAAGACGTTATGGCCATGGACCCTGCCATGAAAGATCAAATGAAAATGGGCATGGACGAATTGGCAATGGCCAAGGATTCTATGAAGGCCAAGAAGGACGATGATTGCGCTATGCACCTTGGTAAGGCTGCCATGGAATCCATGTCAAAGATGTAATTCAATAATTTAGATTTGGGCCCCTGCGCTAACGCGCGGGGGCCTTTTCTTTTGTTTTAGCCGTTGTCAATTTGCGCAAAATGACCAGCTGTTCCTCTTGCTGCTCCATTAGTTTGACCAGCTTTTCTTGGCGCAGATCATCCATTTTCAGGTGTAGTGCCAGAATTTCGAGCTCGGCCTTCAAGTTAATTTCATAATCATGCGCCGCCGCTTGCCGGTCTTTTTCGGACTGGCGATTTTGCGACATCATAATAATTGGCGCTTGCAGCGCGGCCACCATCGACAAAATCAAATTGAGAAAAATAAACGGGTAGGCGTCAAAGGCGCGGCCTGAAAAGTTCAATATCACATTGGCGCCAACCCAGAGCACCAAAGCGGTGACAAAAATGATGATAAATGTCCAAGACCCGCCAAACGCGGCCACTTTATCGGCAATCCGCTGGCCAAATGTGGATGTGTTGGTATCAGCCATGTTTTTGCTGATGCGTGAGCGCGACGCGATTTTATCCAAAACACGCCGCTCGGATGGCGATAGCTCTTCCGGCTTCATGTGCAGCAGCTTGTTTGAGAGTTCCAGAATTTTATCGTTCATGTGGCACCCTGTTTGTGATTCGCTTATTTGTTATGAGCGCTTGTTTTTGCCGAAAGTCTCGCCCAATTCGACAGAATGATTGCCGAATTTGGCGCGCAGCGTGTCCATCGCGGTTTCAGCCTTGGCGCGTTTGGTGGCCAGCGGATCGACCAAATCTTGCGGGTCGGCCTGTTTCGGGTCCATAAATTCGGAAACGCCGATGCCAATCAGCCGGAATCTGGTGCCGTCAATTTCGCGCTCTAACAGGTTCAGCCCGGTGCGGAAAATCCGGTCGGCAAGCTG
>JANPBE010000761.1:0-1198 GCA_031430295.1 Phyllobacterium sp. | reverse complement strand
GGCAAACGCGGTGTCCTTGGCCGCCTTGGAGGCGAAGAGTTTGGCGTTCAACTGCCAAACATGGCGCAAGATGAAGCCTTGTTTTTGGCATGGGAAATCTGCGAAATTATGCGGAGCAGAGCCATCAGTGTTGGCGGTAAATCAATTCGCGTAACGCTGAGCATCGGCATGGCCATGCAGAACAAAAGCACCAACTTCGATACCGCAATGCGCGAGGCGGACGCACTTCTCTATGATGCAAAACGCGAAGGGCGAGATAGAGTTGTTTCAAAGACCCACCGTCCGGAACCTCTGGCGCTTGCAAGCTGACAAATAGGCAAAGTCCACTTCACGTAAATTTTTGTTGACGCTTCATGCCGAGTCACGCAACTTTGTGCGACTTTTCAATCAAGAGGCAACATCCGTGAAACTCCGTCTCGCTGCAATCGCCGTCGCACTCACTATAGCCCTTCCCGCCAACGCCGAAACGGCGCTCCAAAAGTTTTTCCTCGCGGGAAAACCACGCATTCAACAGGGGCATTACCGCTCGGATAAATCGCCTATCCCCAAGCAGAAAGTATCCTATGATCCGTCAATTCCCGCAGGCACCATCATCATAGAAACGACCGAGCGCCGCCTTTATTATACACTGGGCAACGGCAAGGCGATTAAATACGCTGTCGGCGTTGGTCGCGAGGGCTTTGAATGGGCAGGCACAGACCGCATTTCCCGCAAGGCTGAATGGCCGGGCTGGACACCGCCAGCTGTCATGCGCGCCCGCGTAAAGGCTGAAACAGGCCGCGTATTGCCCGCATACCAACCCGGTGGTCCCGATAATCCGCTCGGCGCGCGCGCCATGTATATCGGCGGGAGTATTTTCCGTATTCATGGGACCAATCAGCCTTGGACTATTGGACAGGCGATGTCGTCTGGCTGTATTCGTATGGCCAATGATGATGTGACTGATCTATATAATCAGGCAAGCGTCGGCACAAAAGTCATCGTCCGCCGCTAACCAGCGGAGATGATGATGACCCACGCCTTTAATCAGCCAACATCAGGCCTAGTCACGCCGCGCTTTGGCGGACTGGCAACATTCATGCGCCTGCCGCACACACCGCTGGATGAGGCGAAAAATCTCGACATCGGCATCATCGGCATCCCGTGGGATGGCGGCACGACCAATCGCCCCGGCCCCCGCCATGCGCCGCGCCAAATG
>JANPBE010000760.1:0-6604 GCA_031430295.1 Phyllobacterium sp. | reverse complement strand
AATGGCGTTTTGTCCGGATGTTGTACTCTTGTCCACGATGCCAGCCACTGATCTGGCAAATAGTGCAGGGGTACGACATATTGTCCTGAAATCAACAAGCGGTCCAGCGCACGCACATCATCAACAAATTCATTGCGGGACTTTGCCTTGCCTATCGCGGCAATTACCGCATCAATCGAGGGCTCTGCGACGCCCGCATAGTTGAATGTGCCTTGCCCATCGCGTGATGATGAACCCCAGCGGCCAACCTGCTCAATGCCTGGCGAGAGCGATGCTGAATACGACGCCAGAACCATATCATAGTCCCACACTTGGCGGCGCTGCTGATACTGCGCATCATCAACCGTGCGTACCTCTGCCTCGATCCCCACCTTGGCCAGTGTTCGCTGATAAACCAGAGCCAGTTTTTCCTCACTGGAATTAGCGCAAAGAATTTCAAATGCCAAAGGCTTGCCCTCTGGGCCAACCATTTGCTGACCTTTTATCACGTAGCCAGCGTCTTTGAGCAGCAGCACCGCTTTGAGCATAACACCACGGTCACGGCCAGAACCATCGGTCGCACTTGGCTTCCACGTGCCATCCATTACGGCTGGCAATAGTCTATCGGCGAAAGGTTGCAACAATGCCTTTTCTGCTTCAGACGCTTGCTTGCCCAGAGATGAAAGTTCGGAGTTTTGCCAGAAAGAGCCAAGGCGCGAGTATTTATCCGCGAAGAGGTTCTTATTGGTCCATTCAAAATCATAAAGCATCGATAGCGCAGTGCGAACTTTACGATCCGCGAAAACTTTTTGTCTGGTATTAAAAACGAAAGCGAACATATTGGATGGCGTGCCAGCCAAGAATGTTTCCTTTTTCACCGCACCGTTGGTTACTGCCGGAAACCCATAATTAGAGTCCCACTTCGCCGGATCACCTTCTGGATAAACGTCAAATAGGCCCTTTTTGAACGCTTCAAATTGCGAATTTTCGTCCTTGAAATAATCGACCGATATTGAGTCAAAATTATCAAAGCCTTTCTTTACAGGTAAATCCTTGCCCCAGTAATTCGGATTTCGTTTGAAAGTTATGCGCGTGCCTGGCTCAACCTTATCAACAATATAGGGACCGGAACCTATCGCCGGTTCGAGTGACGGTTCGTCAAATGTTGCGCTGGATGCGTGCTTGGGAATAATGGGCGTCATTGCGATGATGAGTGGAAATTCGCGATCTGCTTTTTCGTTGAAAGTAAATCTAACGCCGCGCTCGCCTGTTTTTTCTATCTTTGCAATCTTGTCCATACGCTTGGAGTAGGGTGGCCGCCCCTTTGACGTAAAGGTTTCAAAGGTAAATATGACATCCTCGGGTGTTACCTTAACGCCATCAGACCATTTGGCATTGGGATTGATTTGAAACTCCGCGTAAGTTCGAGCGTCGTCGGTATCAATACTGTCTGCCAGCAATCCATAAAGCGTGAACGGCTCGTCGGCTGAACGCACCATAAGAGGCTCGAATATTAGGTTGCCAAATGCGGGGTCCACCGCCCCGCGCGCCGTTGTGCGCATGCTTTTTAGAATGAACGGATTGAGGTTATCGAACGTCCCGACAACACCGTAACCTATACGCCCGCCTTTAGGTGCGTTTGGGTTTACATAAGGCATGTTGGTGAAGTTTGCCTGCAAGGTTGGCTCGCCGAGCATCGCAATACCGTGCTTTGGCTCAGCCGATACGGAACCTAACCCCAATGCGCTAAGAGCAAAAATCAGCGCTGACCTTATCAAAAAACTCGGCAAAGGTGTCCTCCCACAGGTCAGCATAACGAAGAGCGAATCTTCATCGAAAATTTCCGATTCGCTCAAGAGCGACACAACATTAGCATTGATTATTTTAGATTACACTTCGTTGGCTGCATCTGACTTGCCTGCAAGTTCTGCGGACAAATACAGTTTGGACTGGATTTGAGTTAAGTTGCGGTGTAATGCCCTTGCCACGCTACAAGGCCTTTCTGCTGCCTTATTTTGCCAACACAGAGCCTTCAGTTATGAGACCGTTGTTTTGCGGCCGTTAAAAGGGAAATTGGGAACTATGTCTAAAATGGAAACAACGTTGATTAAGTCTTTTGCCATTGGTGCTTTTGCACTTACAGCGCTCTCCGTGGCTCCGTCTTATGCACAAGAGGCAGCTGGCGCCCCCGCCGCGCCTCAAGGCTGGTTTAAGGTATGTGCCAAGCAAGAAGACAATGATATTTGCAATGTGCAAAATATCGTAACAGCCGATAGCGGCCAGCTTCTGACGGCGGTGAGCTTGATTGAAGTTAAGGGCAAAGTTACTAAGAAGCTCTTCCAGATTTCCGTTCCAACAGGCCGTTTGATCCAAGCGGGCATTGGCTTCCAAATTGGTCAATCCAAGCCTGTTAAGGTTGATTATGCCATTTGCTTCCCTGATCGTTGCATTGCTGAAGGTCCGCTCACACCGGAACTGATTGCCGCCTTGAAAAAAGGCAAAGACTTGACGCTGACTTCCGTCAACTTCCAAAACAAGCCAAATCCAATCAAGATTTCACTCGATAACTTTGGTCAGTCTTATGATGGCCCTGGCATTAAGCAGTCTGAACTTGAAGATCAAAACAAGAAGTTGGAAGACGCAATTACCAAGAAGAAAGAAGATTTTGCTAAGAAGCTCAAGGACGAGCAAGACAAGGCAAAGGCTGCCAGCGGCGGTTGATTATTCAATCAATTTTTGCTAATATATTGATATTGTTGAGAAAGTTGGCCAGTGGCCGCCTTTTTTATTGCAATTGGCAAAATTGCGGATAACTTTCGAGCACTTTGACCATGCATGTTGTTTGGTTAGTTTTGATGGAGATAAAAATGCGGAAACTATTAGCTGCGGCGCTCATAGCGCTGACAATTCCTACTGCGGCTTACGCCAAAGTTTTCACGCTGGGTGATGATGCGCCCGTGGCTACCATCGACGTGCCGGACACTTGGGAACCCGAAGAGTATGCAAATGGTGTAACAGGTAGTTCTCCCGATGGCATGTACATGTCCGCTGAAGTTGTCAATGCGGATGATCTGGAGGGCGCTGTAACTGAAGGGATTCAGTTTCTTCAAGGCGAGGGCGTAACCCTTGATGATAGCACCATGAAAAGCGGTAACGTTAAGATGGGTGCTTATGATGTTGTCATTCGCGAATGGCATGGCAAAGACAAAGAAGGCGAGGCCGTTATAACGCTTGGTGTCGTCGTGATGAGCGAAACGCAAATGATGCTTGTAATGTCTTGGGCTACGCCCGAAATTGATAAGATCAACGGGCCTGATATGCAAAAGATGCTGGCTACAGTTGCTGCCGCGAAATGATTATTGACGGAGTGGCGGCGTAATTCCCGCCATTTCCGACCCTATATCTCAATTCAGTGCGCTTGTTCGACGCACGTAAATGCCGGGCTGCGCTGTTTCAAACAACTCCGCAATTTTTGGATGGCGCAGCGGTTCACTGCTGTCATCGGGAAGCAAGTTTTGCTCCGACACATAGGCCACATATTCAGTGGCGTCATTCTCGGCAAACAGGTGGTAGAATGGCTGGTCCTTGTGAGGGCGCACAGCTGCCGGAATAGAGTCATACCATTCATCGGTATTTGAAAACTCCGGATCTACATCGAATATCACGCCCCTAAACGGAAATATCCGGTGCTTCACCACTTGACCGATACTGTAATGCGCCGATTTGAATTTTGTCATTGTCTAACCTCTGGACCCTCTCTTAAGGCCAGCGCGCATGGCTGTAAATCCTGAACCTGGACGCATTCCCTCGCGCATGAAGAAGCCACGAAGCGGCGGCACTACGTCAAGCGTTGCCAGTCCAAGCGAGCGAATGAGCTGGGTCGGGAGGAACGACGTTAGTAGCGAGCGGTTGAGTGCATCCACAGCGCCAGTTCGGGCCATAATATCCGGCCGGCGCCTAGCGTCATACGCGGCCGTTTGCTCACGGTTGCCAAGACTGGCAATGTCTTGGCTTACAATTGCGCAAAGCTCTTCCACATCGCGGATACCGAGGTTCAAGCCCTGTGCGCCAATGGGAGGAAACAGATGAGCCGCCTCGCCAACCAGCGCAATGCGATCTTTAGCAAAGCGGCTCGGATACCGGCCCGATAATGGATAGAGCTGGCGATCATCTGAAACGGTGATTTTTCCAAGCATTGATTGCATGCGGTTTTCAATGAGGCGCGAAAGCTCATCCGCATCCATTTTGAGAAAATTGGCCGCGGTGTCTGGTTTCAAAACCCAAACCAAACTGGATCTATCTCCCGGCAACGGGACGATCGTAAATGGTCCGGTTTCGGTGTGAAATTCGGTCGAGCAATTTTCATGAGGTCTCGAGTGTGCAAACGTCGTCACGAGAGCCGATTGTGGGTATGACCAAGTAGCGCTTTTTATACCAGCGGCGTCTCTTGCCAGAGAATTTCGCCCATCAGCGCCGACTACGAGCCTCGACACCAGTGCCGCACCGCTCTCGAGCGTTGTCCGTACCGATTCCGTATCATCTCCGTATCCACTCCGTGCGACTCCCGACCGTTCCTCGAGCGGTTGACGATAGGTCGTTTCGTAGCCAATTACGGTCGTGTCGATATGGGTAATGTTTGGTCTGGACGTTAGCGCTTGCATTAGGGCGTTGTTCAAAATCTTGTTTGGTATATTCCATCCAAACGCGTCTTCAGCAATATCTGATGCTTGAAACGTGACCGGACGGGAGCGGATAAGTCTGTCAGTTCCATCCAAAATGCGCATCATTTTAAGTGGCGCCGCGTATGGTTTTATCGAATTCCAAATACCAATAGTTTCAAGCACCCGTATCGATGGCATCATCAATGCGGTGGTGCGCATGTCCATACTTGTCTGATTTGGGCCAATTATTGTGGTTTTTGGCCCTAAATCCACCAAAGCGAGCGCCGCAATCATGCCGACAGGTCCATTGCCTGCCACAACGATATCGGTATAAATTTCAGTTTCCATACTAACTTATCCATGCCGCTTAACTTCTGTTTAATGTGGAGCTAGGCTATTAAACAAGCAACTGCGCTTATTGGCGCGGACGTCAAAATCGTGTTTGCGCCTTTGCCTTGCCGCAGTGTTCATGGCATAGAAAAATGCAATCATCTCGGGGGAGGACGGCCATTGGCTCGCAGAAAGAAAAAAGTCACTTGGCCACAGGCAAAAGCCTTTTCCGTGCATCTTTTGACGGCTTCCGGGTCTTTTTTGGCGTTTTTGTCGGTAGTAGCTGCAAGCGAACAGCGCTGGGCTGCGATGTTTTGGTGGCTTGGTCTCGCTCTGTTTGTCGATGGTATTGACGGCCCTATAGCACGTCGCTTGCAAGTAAAACAGGTGCTTCCAAACTGGAGTGGTGACACACTTGACAATATAATTGACTATATGACGTATGTTATCATACCCGCCTTTGCATTATACCAACGTGGGTTCATGGGCGAGGGACTTTCATTTCTATCAGCTGCAATAATAGTGGTTTCCAGCGCCATCTATTATGCTGATATGGGGATGAAAACTAAGGAAAATTTCTTCAAGGGATTTCCAGTCGTGTGGAATATGCTGGTATTCACGTTGTTTATTGCTGAGCCCGGTGAGTATGTGGCCTTTGCGATAGTTGTTGCCGCTGCAATATTGACTTTTGTACCTATATATTTTTTGCATCCCGTTCGCGTTCAAAGACTGCGTCCAATTAACCTTGGTGTATTTTTAATTTGGTGCCTCATGGGCGGGATTGCACTGTTCCTTTCATGGGGGGCTGCGCCCGCAAGCCCGATGAATGCACCGTTATGGGTCAAAGCAGGAATCGGGCTAACTAGTGCTTATCTCTTCTGTATCGGTGGAATAATGCAGTATTTTCCAGATTTGGGACGAAAATCTACAGACGGAGTGCAACTATGACTCGTGTAAATGCTATCGTGGTTCATAAACTTGGCGGCCCGGAAGTTCTACAGTTTGAACAGGTGGACGTGCCTTTACCTGCTCCCGGGGAAGTGCAAGTCCGCAATACGGCGATCGGATTAAACTTCATTGACGTCTATTTTCGCATAGGTTTGTATCCTGCTGCTGGAGGCCTGCCATTTATTCCTGGTAATGAAGGCGCGGGCGTAGTTACGGCATTAGGTAATGATACCAATGGTTTAGCTATTGGTGATCGAGTTGCATACGCTTACGGTATGGGCTCATATAGTGAGTTAAGAAATATCGACGCCAATCGTGTGGTGAAAATACCCGTTGGAGTTTCAGATCAAAGTGCCGCAGCAATGATGCTCAAAGGCATGACTGCTGAGTATTTATTGCTTCGTACTTTTGAAGTTAAAGCAGGACAAACCATCCTGATACACGCCGCTGCAGGAGGCGTTGGACTTATTGCTGGACAGTGGGCAAAATACTTGGGTGCAACTGTCATCGGCACGGCTGGCTCTCCTGAAAAGGTGGCGCTGACATTAGCTCATGGATATGACCATGTCATTGATTATAATAAGAAAAATTTTGTCGATGATGTCCGTGAAATTACAAATGGCGTGGGCGTTGATGTTGTCTACGATAGCGTAGGTAGGACGACTTGGCTTGGTTCGCTAGACTGC
>JANPBE010000759.1:0-7964 GCA_031430295.1 Phyllobacterium sp. | reverse complement strand
GGGTTTAACCCAGCAGCCAAACGCACCAGCTTTTGGAATTCGCCACGATATCCAAAGGCATCCGTGCCACGCGATGATGCGGCGAGCACCTCAATATCCGAATAAGGGTAATTCGAGACCTGATCTTCATCGCGCAACTTCTCACCAAAAGCCGTCACAGCAATCCCAAAGCGCACATCTTCCGGTGCAGCGGCGATATCCTTGACTTCGTTCGAACTAGTAACCGGCTGTGTCACGAGACGGCTTGTAGCCTCGGTTGGAAGCTTATAGCGGATTTTCACAAACGCATATTCGCTGCTATCGGAAGCCGCTGGCTTCGCTGCGTCAGTATTATAACGAAGCGGGTCGTTAGTCTGCCCTGGCGCGCCCTTAGGTGTCATTTCATAGACAGCTGTAACGGTATGGCCTGAACCAATATCACCAGCATCCACGCGGTCGTTGTTGAAATCCTCATTGTTCAAATGCCGCGTTTCGTAGCCAATAAGACGATATTCTGAAACAGTGGCAGGATTAAATTCCACTTGGATTTTCACATCCTTGGCAATGGTAAACAGCGATGCAGTTGCCTCTTGCACCAGCACTTTTTCGGCCTCTGACAACGTATCAATGTAAGCGGCTATGCCATTGCCGTTTTGAGCAAGGGTTTGCATAAAACCATCTTGATAGTTGCCCTGACCAAAGCCAAGCACCGAAAGAAACACTCCGGACTTGCGCTTATCTTCGACCAGCTTCTTCAAGTCTTCATCGCTTGCAGCGCCTACATTAAAGTCTCCATCGGTAGCCAGCATAATTCGGTTGACACCATCTTTGACAAACGCCTGCTCAGCCAGTTTATAAGCTGCATTGATACCGGCTTCGCCAGCAGTAGAACCACCGGGTTGCAAATTATCAATTGCATTCAATATCTTGGATTTGTCAGATGCCTTGGTTGGCTCAAGCACAATACCCGCATCGCCCGCATAAGTGACGATGGAAACCGTATCCGTTGGCTTCAGTTTATTGACCAACAAACGGAACGAAGCCTTCAAAAGAGGCAGCTTATCCGGCTCATCCATGGAGCCGGACACGTCCAAAAGGAACACAAGGTTCGCCGCCTTCTGCTCAGCAACAGGCAAATCATAACCCTTGATACCAATGTGCAGTAGCTTGGTATTTTGATTCCAAGGCGTCGGCGTCACCGTCACATTGGCCTTGAAAGCCTGCGTCGCTGTCTCGGGTCCGGCATAGGAGTACGGAAAATAATTGACCATTTCCTCCAGCCGAACCGCATCATGTTCCGGCAAAACGCCTTGGTTTAACATACGCCGGAGCGACGAATAACCGGAGGTATCAACGTCAACAGAAAACGTCGAAACCGGCTGTGTTGCAACAGCGACGACGCTATTAGACTTAACTTCAGAAAACTTATCGCGGCTTTCACGTTCAACCATTGGAGCCTCTGGCATCGGCGCTGGTGACATGACAGCTTCCGGTGCAGCAAGGCCGACCGCCTGGTCAGCTTGAGCCATACGACCAAATGCTTTCACAGCTGGAGCTGCGGCGACTGTCGTATCCGTCAATTTGTCTTGGGCAATTTGTGGCGATGCTGTACCTTTGTCGGGATCAGCAGAAGACTCTGATTTTTTCCTCTCAACATACTGCCTTAACTCGCGACTATCACTTTCAGAAATTGGCCCAAGCTCGGTTTCCGAGTACGCGGCATCCGGTTTTGCTGGCGCAATATAAGTCCTAACTGTGCCATAATCTAAATCTGAGGGGACAGCAGCTGGACTTGCAGCCGAGTCCTTTTCCATACCCGCTTCACCAATCAGCATTGGGGTTGAACTGTGGTTCAGCATCAGTTGATAGGCGGTAAGTCCAGCGATTGGCGCTATCAAAAGCGTGGCTAGCGCAGTTCCGGAAAGTAGTCTCGTGTTCATCGTAAAGCTCCATAGTTTGGTTGCAATACGACTAAGACACGCGACGAAATCCAATCCTTTGGTTGGCGCGAAAGATTTTTCTGTAGTGTTATCAAACGCTTCCAAGGCTGCGCGTTTTGCTGCGGCGATTGCAACAGGGCGCGGCTGCGGCACGGGCAGTTTGGACAAATCATTCAAATCAAATTCGGGGTCGCTCATTGCGCGTCCTCCTTTAGCATTTCTTTGAGCCGCTTACGGGCTTCATGGACATGAAAAGATACGGTGGCTTCGGCGCATCCAAGAGCTTCCGCCGCCTCGCGGTGGGTCGCGCCATCGCCATAAACCAGCAAAACTGCATTGCATTGCTTGTCCGGTAATTTGCGAACTGCTACCCAAAGCGCCGAATTATGATCTTCGCATTCGGCTGGTTCATGCGTCGTCGGATCGACAAAATAACTCGCTAACCCCTTGTTTTCGCGCGTTTTTTTGCGGAAATGATCGGTGACCGCATTGATGGTCAAACGCAGCAAAAAGCCGCGCAGCGCTGCCGGTTCGCGCAAAGATTTGATGGCCGAGCCGAGCTTCACCATTACTTCTTGGGTAATGTCCTCGGCATCGGCACGGTTGCCAACACGGCGGTAGGAGCAGCCATGAACCAAAGCATAATGCCGCTCCACCAGCGTGCCAAATGCTGAAGAATCCCCGCCCTGGCATTTTCGCACCAGCGAGGAATCATCCAACAAAAACAGGCTGTTAACAGCATCCATCGGCAACTCGTTTCAGCTAAATACTTTCAGTCATTAGCTTAAAGACGTTGTGACTATGGCATTCCTTTGGTTGGGAATGAAATTTATTTAACAAAAGCATTCATGTGAAATTGCATTTGCTCAGGCACATATTCAAACGCCTTACCAACCGGACAAGCCCGCCGCGCAAGGCAACCACCGGTTAGGCACTCCTGCCCCGCATCGCTTTTGACATGGCTCCGACAGTGTTCAACTGCATAACCATCACCAGAAAAAGCGTTGACAGGACAAGCACTTAGGCATGGTTTCTCCACGCAGGTTTCACAGGGGTGACTCAACTTTTCAACGGGTTGACTCAGCGTAACACCATCAAAAACAATCGCCGCGCGATAGGCGTGCCACAGGCCATAGACGGGGTGAATAAGAATACCCAAAGGCGAAGATTTCATGCCAGTCGCCGCCATCGCCCATTGCTGGAATGGTTGATAGGGTTGATCCGAAGGAAATATTGCCTTGCCGCCAAAGTCATCGGCAACCGCCCCAATGACCTCTTTTGACCATGTATCAAGCGGGTCCAGAATCCGGTCGGAAAGTGGTCGCGAACCGCCCGAAGATGATACGCCGCGCGCACGGAAACCATATTGAAGCGATGCGCCATTGGCACGGAGCCAGTCTGTCAAGTGCGGCCAGATTGATGAGCCGGCGTGTCCGACCAAAATAATGGTTTTGCCCTGCTCATGAAGCGAGGTGACAACGTTCAGGCCATGCTCAGCAAGCGCAGTTTGCAGATTTGCAAGGAACACCACAGTGCGATTTTTCCTTTCAAAGAATTAAGGCACGACAGCATTACATTGCGAAATGTCGAAGTTAGTGCCGCTGGAGCGCGCTGCCTGACCTCAAGCCCGCGGCTTCGCCACAGGTTCCCTAAAAGCGCTTTTCCACACTTCATCATGAATAATGTTGGCCACTTTAGCCCGGCCTGTGTCGGGCTCCCTTCAGGTGAAGGCGTCGGCCATTGAGTCTTTCTTCTGGCGGATGAATTCCAACAGAGCTTCATCAATCGCCGGATCAAGATGCGGCGCTTCGTAGGCGTCTAGCAGCTTGCGCACTAACTCGTTGCCGCGCTGCTCCATGCGCTTTTCGCCTTCGGCTTCCCATTGTTCATAGGAGTTATTGTCCGTGAGCGGCGAGGCATAAAAAGCCGTCTGGAAATTTTCCAAGGTGTGCGCACAGCCAAGATAATGGCTGCCCGGACCCACTTCGCGAATGGCGCTCATGGCTTGACCATTTTCCGACAGATCCACACCACCAGCAAACTTTTGCGTCATGCCAAGCTGGTCAACATCCATAATGAATTTTTCATAGGATGAGACAAGTCCGCCCTCGAGCCATCCGGCAGAATGCAGCACAAAGTTTGTGCCCGCCAAAATGGTGGAATTCAATGTGTTGGCAGACTCATAAGCCGCCTGCGCGTCCGGAACCTTTGAACCGCAGAGCGAACCACCAGTACGGAACGGCAGACCCAAGCGCCGCGCCAATTGGGCCGCGCCATAGGAAACCAGAGCCGGTTCCGGCGTGCCAAATGTTGGCGCCCCTGACTGCATGGAAATGGAAGCAGCAAACGTGCCCATCAGCACAGGCGCACCCTTGCGGCACAACTGGGTGAAGGCAGCGCCAGCCAAAACTTCGGCCAAAACTTGGGTCAGCGTACCGGCAACAGTGACCGGCGACATCGCGCCTGCCAAAATGAACGGCGTGACAATGCAAGCCTGATTGGCGCGAGCGTAAGCCTTGGCCGCGCCCAACATAGTATCGTCAAAAACCATCGGCGAGTTGGCATTGATAAGGTTGATAACAACCGTGTTCTTTTCAACGAACTCCTTGCCAAAGAGAATGCGGCACATTTCAATCGTGTCATCCGCGCGTTCCGGCGCGGTGACGGAGCCCATGAACGGCTTATCAGAATATTTGATATGGCTGTAAATCATATCGAGATGGCGCTTGTTCACCGGAACATCCACAGGCTCACAAACCGTACCGCCGGAATGGTGAATGCTTGGCGCCATATAGGCCAGCTTCACAAAATTGCGGAAATCCTCAATCGTGGCATAGCGGCGAACGCCTTCCAAATCGCGCACGAAGGGAGGACCATAAACGGGCGCAAACACAGTGGCGTTGCCGCCAATCTGCACATTGCGCTCCGGGTTGCGGGCATGCTGGGTGAACACAGATGGCGCAGTCTTCAACAGTTCGCGGCACAGACCCTTGGGAAAATGCACATGCTCGCCCTTAATATCCGCGCCCGCCTCTTTCCACATGGCAATCGCTTCAGGATCATCGCGGAAAATAATGCCCACTTCTTCCAGCACGATGTCGGCATTGCGCTCGATGATGGTGAGTCCTTCCTCATCCAGCACTTCATAGTTCGCCATTTTGCGCGTGATGTAAGGAAGCTGCGGGCCAAGGCCAACTGCGCCGCGCGTGGCACGCCGTGTTGCCGCGCCGCCAGAATTACGCGCACCGCGACGTCCGCCGCTGGCTGCTGCTGGAACTTCCGTTTCAATTGTCACATCATCGCTCATGTCTTGCACCCTGAAATATCTTGCATCCTGAAAATACTGTGTGCGCGCGGTTCATAGACGCGCGGCCACCCGTTCTCGGTTATGACATTCTAAACATGGGGATTCCAGCGGCAATTCCACATGCGGCTATTGCTGGCGCGGGGAGGATAGAGCGTGCGCCATGTCGCCCCTTTCACGGCCCAAGTCGCATTTAAGCACTGTCTTTTCATTTATCTGTCAGATAGTTATAGCAGTCTCGAACCAGTGCTTCGCATTCAAGGAATTTTTCTATGGCTGATGATGAAATCATTCTCTCGGAACTTTCAGATGATGAACTTGTGCAACAAATGCACGATGATCTCTACGATGGCCTGAAAGAGGAAATCGAAGAAGGCACAAACATTCTGCTTGGACGCGGCTGGATCCCTTATGATGTGCTGACCAAAGCACTAGTTGAAGGGATGCGCATCGTTGGCGAAGATTTCCGCGATGGTATTTTGTTCGTGCCGGAAGTGCTGCTTTCCGCCAATGCGATGAAGGCGGGAATGTTCATTCTGCGTCCGCTGCTCGCTGCCACTGGCGCACCGAAGCAAGGTAAGATGGTTATCGGCACGGTAAAGGGCGATATCCATGATATCGGCAAAAACCTCGTCGGCATGATGATGGAAGGCGCGGGCTTTGATGTCATCGACCTTGGCATCAACAATCCTGTCGAAAAATATTTGGCAGCTATTGAAGAGCATCAGCCGGATATTCTGGGCATGTCCGCCCTGCTCACAACCACAATGCCTTATATGAAGGTCGTTATCGACACGATGAAGGAAAAAGGCATTCGCGACGACTACGTCATTCTGGTTGGCGGCGCGCCGCTCAACGAAGAGTTCGGCAAGGCCGTTGGCGCAGATGCATACTGCCGCGATGCTGCTGTGGCCGTGGAAACCGCCAAGGCTTACATGGTGCGCAAGCACAACCGCATGGCTGGCGCGTAAGCAAACCGAGCCAGTCAGGCATAGGTGCACACAGAATTGCGACGACCGCCCTTATGCGGTCGTCATTATGTTAAAAGTTAAACGCAGCGGACGCGTAAGGTCACTTCACTGCATCTTCAACTGCATCAGCAGTTTGGTTGACGTCTTTGCCCACACCGCGCACGGTGTTGGCACATGACGCTGCAAGTATCGCAGCGATAAGGGCAAGGGCAGTGAAAAAACGAGAATTGGTCATTGGTCAGTCTCCTTATGGACGGTCAGGTAAATTTTAATGAGTGACGGGAACTCAACGGCACAACGCATCAACGCGCAAAAGGTTCGAATTATTGCGTGCGGTGCGATTGCACGAGAGGTGATTGCTGTTTGCGAAGCTAACAATCTGGCGCACATAGACCTAAAATGCCTGCCCGCGATTTGGCATGTTTACCCACAAAAAATTGCTCCCGGTATGCGCGAAGCCATCGCCGAGGCCCGAGCGGAGGGCTTCAAGCGCATTTTCATCGGCTATGCTGAGTGCGGCACGCAGGGCGAGCTAAATAAGATTTGTGCTGAAGAGGGCATCGAGCGTATCGGCGGGCCGCACTGCTATGCGTTTTTCACGGGCACCGAGAAATTTTTAAAAGAATGCGAGCATGAATTTACTGCCTTTTATCTCACCGACCTTTTAGCGCGGCAATTTGAGAGCTTCGTCATAGAGCCCATGAAATTTGAAGAGCATCCAGAGCTCATTCCAATGGTATTCGGCAACTACACCAAGATCGTCTATCTGGCGCAAACCCATGACGAGGCGCTGCAAACCAAAGCCAAATGGGCAGCGGATTATCTCGGGTTGGATTATGAATATCGCTATACGGGCTATGGCGAACTGAATGATATTTTGAAAACTTTATAGAATTGCCACGAATTAGGCATGTGCACTCAATAAGTTCATGAATAAGTGACAATCAATTGCCACATTGATTCTTAAGTTACTGATCTATTTGGAACCCCACACATGAATGAAACCTCATCGCACGCGGACAGCACGGCAAAAGTAAAGCACCGCCCGCTGTCCTTAGTGCTTGATGAGTTTGCGGCAAGTGCGACTGGTGACATCCGCTTTGCAAATTTGCGTGACGCTCTGGGTGATCGCGGGTTTGCAGCGCTGTTGGTGCTGTTTTCTTGCGTTAATCTCATTCCTATACTGCCTCCTGGAACAACATTGGTTTTTGGCATTCCACCGCTGATAATTGCAGTACAAATGCTTCTGGGATTCAAAAAGCTGTGGTTGCCAAAGTTTATCTCGGAACGCCCCATTTCAGCCGAACGATTTCAAAGCCTTATTGCTCAAGTGACCCCGCGCTTGAGAAAAATGGAACAATATATCCGTCCGCGTTATTGGCCATTTTCGGCAACGGTTGGCGAGCGTATTGTGGGTGTCCTTTGTGCTCTTCTCTCCATTCTGGTTATTCTGCCGATCCCTGGTGCCAACTGGGTTCCGGCCTTCGCGATGGTGCTCATGGGCCGGTGAGAACGTAGGTGCCATCGATGGATTGGGCGCAGGGACGTACCGGATGCGCGTGAGCGCTCGAGGTCGCGACGCCGGACATGCTGGTGAGTTCGCTGAGGAGCCAGTCGACTTCTACCTGGTTCAGCTCTGGTTAGCCGCCGAGGAGCCCGATGCAGTGCTTCGGGTCGGCAGCAGCGACGCGGTCAACTGGCACGCGGAGGTCGGGAGCCGGCGAGCGCCGGCCTGAAGAAAGGCAATCGGGGGCACCTGCCGAAACGACC
>JANPBE010000758.1:0-2050 GCA_031430295.1 Phyllobacterium sp. | reverse complement strand
ACGCGCAAGGCCGCGCCTATGCGACCGGCAAGCGTAAGAACGCAATTGCCCGCGTATGGGTAAAGCCAGGCACCGGCAAGATGACTGTAAACGGCAAGGAATATGCTGCTTACTTCGCTCGCCCTGTGTTGCAGATGCTTTTGTTGCAGCCAGTTGTTGCCACAAACCGCGTTGGCCAGTTTGACGTTGTAGCCACTGTTGTTGGCGGCGGTCTTTCCGGTCAAGCCGGTGCGGTTCGCCACGGCGTGTCCAAGGCCCTCACCTATTATGAGCCAGGCTTGCGCCCGGTTCTTAAAAAGGGCGGCTTCCTGACACGCGACTCGCGCGTTGTTGAACGTAAGAAGTACGGCAAGGCGAAAGCCCGTCGTTCGTTCCAGTTCTCGAAGCGTTAATCGTTTCGCTATTGTTTGCTCAAAGGCCCGGCATTGTCCGGGCCTTTTTGTTAGACGGATGTAGATTGTTTGCACCACATCGATGAAACTTCGTGCAATAGTTGGTCAGCCTCTTGATATTCCATCCGTTTTGGTCACCAATCAGACATTACCCACATTTACGTTGTTGACCATGTCCAAGAAGCCAGCCACATCCACCAGTAAATCGAAAGCGCTTTCAAAGAAAGGAAGTGGTGAGATGTCCATCGCTGACCGCCGCCTGTTTGAAATACGCTGGAAGCGCAGTCTCGTCGATCTCATGACGCCGCTGACGAAGCTATATGGTGCGCATCCTCGCTTTCCTGCTTTCCTGGCTGACTTGGAAACAATGCTGCAATCGCGCTGGGCGGAACGGTCTGTAGCTCTCAAAGACCTAGATTTGCAACGCGATCTCAATCCTGATTGGTTCCAGTCTGAGCAGATGGTCGGCTATGTTTTCTATGTGGACCGTTTTGCTGGAAATCTTCGTGGCGTTTTGGACCATGTTGATTATTTGGCAAATCTTGGCGCCAACTATATCCACTTTATGCCCTGCCTCGAACCGCGACCCGGTGATAGCGACGGCGGCTATTCGGTGAAAAGCTACCGCACTATTGATCCGAAACTCGGAACGATGGCTGATTTTGAGGCTGTGACCACTGCGCTGCGTGAGCGTGACATGAGTGTTTGTGTGGACTTGGTGCTCAATCATACTGCCAAAGAACATGAGTGGGCCGACAAGGCGCGGGCGGGAGATAAAAAGTACCAAGACTATTATTGGATGTTTGATACGCCAGAAATGCCGGACGAATATTCCAAAACTTTAGTGGATATTTTTCCCGCCAATGCACCGGGGAACTTCACCTATTATCCGGAATTCAAGAAGCATGTGTGGACGACGTTCAACGAGCATCAATGGGATTTGAAATGGTCAAACCCCGATGTTTTCCTCGAAATCGTCGATATTATGCTCAATTTAGCCAACAAAGGCGCGCAAGTGCTGCGGCTGGATGCGGTTGCGTTTATGTGGAAACGGCTGGGTACAAACTGCCAGAACCAGCCGGAAGTGCATGATTTGTTGCAAGCGCTTCGTGCTGCAACCCGCATTGCGGCCCCTGCCCTGATTCACAAAGCTGAGGCAATTGTTTCGCCGCGCGATCTTGTGCCATACCTTGGCGTTGGCTGCCATACGGGGCGCGAGGCCAATCTGGCCTACCACAATAATCTCATGGTGCAGTTTTGGTCATCTTTGGCGAGCAAAGACACGCGCATGATGAGCCATGTTTTGGCGACGCATTTTCCGGAAACCATTCGTAATGCCTGCTGGGGCACGTATATTCGCTGCCATGATGACATTGGCTGGGCGATTACGGACGAGGATGCGCAAGCAATTCCGCATTTTTCTGCGCATGGACATCGCAATTTTCTGGCGGATTTCTATGCTGGACGGTTCACGGGTAGCTTTGCGCTAGGGGGAATATTCCAAGAGAATGAAGCGACTGGAGACCGGCGCAATAGTGGTAGTTTTGCTAGTTTGGCCGGACTTGAAGCCGCAATTGACGCGAAATATCCATTTGGGATTGAGTTGGCAATTCAGCGAATTTTGCTCGGAAATGCCCTTATTTCGTCGTTTGGCGGGC
>JANPBE010000757.1:0-5855 GCA_031430295.1 Phyllobacterium sp. | reverse complement strand
GGTTTGAAGATTGGTCGCCGAAGCGCCGATATAATTTTGCTGGATTTCGTGGGCAATATCAAAGCTCAATTGCACGAAACTTACTCTTATCCCTCGCCTTATGGCTTCTTAAAGTTTGCAAAGAATGGTGTCGAAGATTTGACGGCAGACCTAAGTGCGGATGAGCGCAAGCGCGTCGCTGGCATTGGTGTTGCCGCTCCATTCGAGTTGTGGAACTGGGCTGATGAGGTCGGCGCTTCGCCTTCAGAAGCGAATGCGTGGCGGGGATTTGATCTGCAAAGTGAGTTGTCGGCGCTGGTTGATTTTCCTGTTTTCGTGGAAAATGATGCGACAAGTGCCTGCGGTGCCGAATTGGTATTTGGGCTGGGCACACAAATTCCCGACTATTTGTATTTCTTTGTCGGTTCTTTTGTGGGCGGCGGCGTTGTGCTCAATTCAAGCCTTTTCAAGGGACGTACGGGCACAGCGGGCGCAGTTGGGCCCATTCCTGTACCTGATGGTAAAGGTGGTTCGCGCCAGCTTATTGAAGAAGCCTCAATTTATGTACTGGAGCGCATGTTGCGCGAGGCCAGCATTGATCCGCGACCGCTCTGGTATTCTGCAGATGACTGGTTTGACTTCGGGCCGGTTCTTGAAACTTGGATTCAAAAAACTGCCACTGCATTGGCACATGCAATTGTCGCCGGTGTGTCAGTGATAGATTTTGCAGCCGTTGTAATTGACGGTGGATTTCCGTCATGGATACGCAAACGTGTGGTGGATGCCACAAGAACAGCGCTCGGGACACTTGATCTGCGCGGCATCATTGTGCCAGAGGTTTTAGAAGGCCAAGTGGGAAGCAATGCGCGAGCAATCGGGGGTGCGAGCCTGCCGCTATTTTCCCGCTATCTACTTGATTTCAATTCATTTCTTAAGGAAACAAACTGATGCTTATTGGCCTTAATCCACTCCTCGGGCCGGACATGCTCTATTCGTTGCGGGCAATGGGACATGGCGACGAAATTGCGATTGTCGATGGTAATTATCCGGCCGACGCGCATGGATTTCGCGTCATTCGTGCCGATGGTCATGGCGTGGCTGCGCTGTTGGAAGCGATTTTATCGGTTATGCCAATTGACGATAAAGTTGAGCAATCGGTATTTATTCCAGGTATCGCGGAGCCACAGGCTTGTCATGACCTCTTCAAATCGATCGTGACAAAACACGCGCCCGGAACCCAAGTATTCGGCCTGAAAGGGGAGGCTTTCTATGATCGGGTGAAGTCCTGTTATGCGCTGGTGGCGTCCAGCGAGACGGCGCTGTACGGCAATATTATCATTCGCAAAGGCGTGGTTTACCCCAAATAAATTCAGTTTCGGGCGGGGGCAACGTCCGAAAGAGCGTCCCGACGTGAGCAATCATATCGGGGCGCTTTTTATTTTTGACCAAACGATTAAAAAAATTTGACCAAACAAAAAAATCGTAGCACTCTTCCGTCAGAATTCCGGAAAACGGAATCGGGAACGATGGAGGATAGCGATGAGCACGCATAGCAGCGCAGATGGATTTGTTGATTTGCATCCCCCGCTGAATGCCCATGAGGCGGCGGTAGAATCTGATCGCTGTTATTTTTGCTATGACGCGCCGTGCATGAGCGCCTGTCCGACCAGTATAGATATTCCCCTGTTTATCCGCGAAATTTCAACAGGCAATGCCAAGGGCGCTGCCAAGACTATTTTTGAGCAGAATATATTTGGCGGCATGTGCGCCCGCGTTTGCCCGACTGAGACCTTATGCGAGGAAGCGTGCGTGCGCGAAAAGGCTGAGGGCAAGCCGGTTAAAATCGGCCTGTTGCAACGCTATGCCACGGACCATTTTATGGAAAGCGGCAAACACCCGTTCACCCGTGCCAAGAAATCCGGCAAAACGGTTGCCGTGGTGGGAGCCGGGCCAGCAGGTATGGCGTGCGCCCATCGCCTCGCGCTTCACGGCCACTCGGTCACTGTATTCGAAGCCCGCAAGAAGGGCGGCGGGCTGAATGAATTTGGTATCGCGGCCTATAAATCCGTTGATGATTTTGCGCAGAAAGAACTGCAATTCATTCTCGATATTGGCGGAATTACAATCAAGACCGGCAAGCGCTTGGGCAAAAATTTGAGCCTCGAAACATTGCAAGAAGACTATGATGCGGTGTTCATCGGCACGGGTTTGCAAGGCGTGAACGCGTTGGATATTGAGGGCGCAAATTCTAAAGGCGTGGAAGATGCGGTGGATTATATTGCCGATCTTCGCCAGTCCGAAGACCTGTCCACCTTGCCGGTTGGCAAGCGTGTGGTAGTGATTGGTGGCGGCATGACGGCCATTGACGTTGCCGTGCAATCAAAACTCTTGGGCGCGGACGAGGTGACGATAATTTATCGCCGTGGCCAGCCGCAAATGAACGCCAGCGTTTTTGAGCAGGAACTCGCCAAAAGCAAAGGCGTGGTTATTCGCCATTTTGTGATGCCCATCAAAGTGAAGAAAAAATCCGGCCGTACCGCGAGTTTGGTGTGCGAGAAAACCACTGAGCGTGACGGCAAGTTGCAAGGCACGGGCGAGTCGTTTGAACTTTCCTGCGACACAATTTTCAAGGCCATTGGTCAGTCTTACATTGATGTTCTCGGTGGTGCGCTGAAATTGGAAAAAGGGCGCATACTTGTTGACGACGAAAAGCGCACCTCCGTCAAAGGCGTCTGGGCGGGCGGCGATTGCATTTTCGGCGGTAAGGATTTGACAGTGGCTTCTGTTGATGATGGACGACGCGGCGCTGAATCCATCCACGCATTTCTGATGGCTTGAGGGAGACAAATTATGGCTAGTCTTGCAACCAATTTTCTGGGCATCAAATCTCCCAATCCATTCTGGCTGGCGTCCGCGCCGCCGACTGACAAGGCCTATAATGTTGAGCGCGCCTTTAAGGCGGGCTGGGGCGGCGTGGTTTGGAAAACTCTGGGCGAAGAAGGCCCGCCGGTGGTCAATGTCAGCGGGCCTCGCTATGGCGCGATTTGGGGTGCGGACCGGCGGTTGCTTGGCCTCAATAATATTGAGCTCATCACAGACCGCGACATTGAAATCAATTTGCGGGAAATGAAGCAGGTCAAGAAAAACTGGCCGGACCGTGCACTTATCGCTTCGCTGATGGTGCCGTGCGATGAGGAAAGCTGGCGCAAGATCTTGAAGCGCGTCGAGGAAACCGACTGCGATGGCGTGGAGCTGAACTTTGGCTGCCCGCACGGCATGTCCGAGCGCGGCATGGGCGGCGCTGTGGGCCAAGTTCCTGAATATATTGAAATGATTGCCCGTTGGTGCAAGGCGCATTCTCGTATGCCTGTGATCGTCAAGCTAACACCCAATATCACTGATGTGCGCAAGCCTGCCCGTGCGGCCTTCAAAGGCGGCGCGGATGCGGTGTCGCTCATCAACACGATTAACTCGATTACATCGGTCAATCTCGATAGCTTTGCACCAGAGCCAACAATTGATGGCAAAGGCTCACATGGCGGCTATTGTGGACCTGCGGTCAAGCCGATTGCTTTATCGATGGTTTCCGAAATCGCCCGCGATGCGGAAATGCGCGGTATGCCAATTTCCGGCATTGGCGGCATTACCACTTGGCGCGACGCGGCTGAATTTATCGCGATGGGCTGCGGCAACGTGCAGGTTTGCACGGCTGTTATGACCTATGGATTCAAGATTGTTGAGGAAATGATTTCGGGCCTGTCGGATTGGATGGACCAAAAGGGCTATAAATCCATCGCCGATTTCCAGGGCAAGGCTGTGCCTAATGTCACGGACTGGCAGTATCTCAACCTCAACTATGTCACCAAGGCGAAGATTGACCAAGACAGCTGCATCAAATGCGGTCGCTGCCATATCGCGTGCGAAGACACGTCGCACCAAGCCATTACGCAAACCAAAGATGGGTTACGCCACTTTGAGGTGATGGATGATGAGTGCGTGGGCTGCAATTTGTGCGTCAATGTGTGCCCCGTTCAGGACTGCATCACAATGGAAGAGTTCTCCGGCACAGATCCACGTACCGGCAGGGTTGCTAACGAGCAATACGCCAACTGGACAACTCATCCTAACAATCCGATGGCCAAAAAGGCTGCGGAATAAAAATAGGCGGCCCTTGCTGCCTGCGGCGCATTGCTTTTTGTCCCCCAAAAGGCATGCGCCGCATCTGTTTCAGCGGCGGATAGGCATGGGGGATAATCTTCGTGTAAATCCTGCCGCCACACTTCGGCTCGCTAAGCTGAATTGATGGTCGTGTGCTAACTTTTGCAGTGTTGCATCAAATTGGAGTTTTTCTCACTCCGGCACAAACCTAACCGCGCCCTTGGCCGCGCTCGTTGCCATCATCGCGTATGCCCTGAGCGCTGCTGTCACCTTGCGCTTGCGGGTTTCCAGCGGGGTCCACGCGGCTTTGCCGCGGGCCTCTTGTGCGGCTCTGCGGGTGGCTAGCACTTCGTCGGATACCGCCAGATGGATAGTGCGGTTCGGGATGTCGATTTCTATGCGGTCGCCTTCTTCGACGAGGCCGATGAGGCCGCCTTCTTCGGCTTCGGGTGATACGTGGCCAATGGACAGACCCGATGTGCCGCCGGAGAAGCGGCCATCTGTGAGAAGCGCGCAGACTTTGCCGAGACCTTTGGATTTAAGATAGCTGGTCGGGTATAGCATTTCCTGCATACCCGGGCCTCCGCGCGGGCCTTCGTAGCGGATGACCAGCACATCGCCCGCTTTGATCTCGTTCGACAAGATGGCTTTGACGGATGCGTCTTGGCTTTCGAACACGCGGGCAGGTCCGGCAAATTTCAGGATGCTTTCGTCCACGCCAGCGGTTTTAACAATGCAGCCTTCCAGCGCGATGTTGCCGCTGAGAACTGCCAAGCCGCCATCCTTGGAGAACGGTGTTTTGGCCGAGCGGATGACGCCTTTTTCGCGATCTGTATCCAAGCTCTCCCAGCGGCGGGATTGCGAGAATGCAGTTTGTGTTGGCACGCCGCCGGGGGCCGCGCTGAAGAATTTTAGCACTTCAGGGTCGGTCGAGCGGGTGATGTCCCAATGCTCAATCGCATCGCCCAGCGTGCGCGAATGCACAGTTGGCAGATCACGGTTGATGAGGCCTGCGTTATCCAGTTCAGCTAAGATCGACATGATGCCGCCAGCGCGGTGCACATCTTCCATATGCACATCGGATTTCGCTGGCGCGACTTTCGATAGCACCGGAACTTTGCGCGACAGGCGGTCAATATCCGCCATGGTGAAATCAATCTCGCCCTCATGCGCTGCGGCCAGAATATGCAGCACGGTGTTGGTCGAACCGCCCATCGCAATATCCAGCGCCATGGCGTTTTCAAACGCGCCCTTGGAGGCGATGGCGCGCGGCAACAGGTTCATGTCATCGCCCTCATAGTGGCGCTTGGTGATATCCACGATGCGGCGGCCCGCTTCAAGGAACAGACGCTCACGGTCGGAGTGGGTCGCCAGTGTTGAGCCATTGCCCGGCAATGAAAGGCCCAGCGCTTCGGTCAGGCAGTTCATGGAATTGGCCGTGAACATGCCGGAGCAGGAACCACATGTCGGACAAGCAGAACGCTCGATGGTCGCCACTTCCTCGTCAGAAATACTGTCATCGGCTGCCGCCACCATGGCATCCACCAAATCCAGTGCCACTAGCTTGCCTGAAGGAGCGATATATTTGCCCGCTTCCATGGGCCCGCCGGAAACGAAAATGGTCGGGATATTGAGGCGCAGCGAAGCCATCAACATGCCGGGCGTGATTTTATCGCAGTTGGAAATGCAGACCATGGCATCCGCGCAATGGGCGTTGA
>JANPBE010000756.1:0-1030 GCA_031430295.1 Phyllobacterium sp. | reverse complement strand
CAAGCATTTTCAGGACGGCGTATCTTGGCTTAGCCAAATCATTATGTTTTTGGTGCTTGGCCTTTATGCAACGCCGTCAGAATTTGTGCCGCTGCTCATTCCCTCGGTGTTGCTGGCGCTGATTTTGATTTTCATCGCGCGGCCCATTGCAGTTGGTATCGCTTTGCTTCCCTTCAAATTCCAACGCACCGAAACCGCCTTCCTGTCATGGGTCGGCCTGCGCGGTGCTGTATCAATATTGCTGGCGCTCACGCCTATTTTGGGCGGCCTCCCCCAAGGCAGGCTGATTTTCAACGTCGCCTTCATCATCGTCATGGTCTCGCTCATCGTGCAGGGCTGGACCGTGTTGCCGCTCGCCAAGCGCCTCGGGCTCATCATCCCGCCGCGCATTGGCCCTGTCGATAAAGTCGAGCTGGAATTGCCCGGCTCCGCGCATCACGAGCTGCTCGCCTATAAGATTGTCGAAGGCAGCCCCGTTGCCAGAACTGGGCGTATTCCGCGCTGGGCAAGACCCTCACTTGTCGTGCGCGATGGCCGCTCGCTGCAATTCCAATATGCCGGACGCCCCCGCGCGGGCGACCATGTTTATATTTTCGTCTCCGACAAATACCCGCGCTTGCTGGACAGGCTCTTCGCCTCTAAAGCCCCAGTTGCCGCAGACGACGAGGATTTCTTCGGCGCATTCGGCATCGACCCCTCGCGCCCCGCATCCGAACTAACGTTGGCTTACGGCGTGACACTCACCGAAACCGAAGCCAGACAATCCATTGGCGCTTTTGTCACCGAGCGTCTTGGCGGGCGCGTGGAATATGCCGACCGTCTGCCCCTTGGCGATATCGAACTCATCGTGCGCGATTTGGATGAAAGCGGCCATGTCACGGAAATCGGCGTCTCGCTGGACCCGCAAATTGAGCCGCCACGCATACCGGCATTCCTCAATCCGCGCGACTTGCTGAAAGCCAGCGCTTCATTTATTCGAGCCCGCGCCAAAAATCTGAGCGGCAAAAAACAATGTGCCGTTCACGTTGGT
>JANPBE010000755.1:0-4382 GCA_031430295.1 Phyllobacterium sp. | reverse complement strand
ACGATCGAACGTGACGTCTCAGGACTTGATGCCTATTTGGCGCGCTTTATTGAAGATTCTGATATCAAAGCTGAAATTATCAACGACAACGTTGTTCTGACCGGCACTGTCCAAACCCCGCAGGATGCCGCTCGTGCCGTTCAGTTGGCAGAAATATTCGTGACGGGCGGCGAAGCAACAACCGGTACATTCAACTCCTCCTCTGTCTCCAGTTCTTCTGCCACCACATCAATTGTCGTTGGTTCGGGCGAAGACACGCGCTCGTCAAAGATTGTCAACTTGCTGAAAATCAGCGGTGAGGATCAGGTGACGCTGAAGGTCACGGTCGCTGAAATCAGCCGTGTTGTGATGAAGCAGCTTGGCGTGAATATGCTGGCCAGTGGTGGCGCAAACGGGGTTAGTTTCTTTAATCCTGTTCAGACAGTCGCGGGGCTCGGGAAGGATAACGCAATTGGTCACTCCGTTATCGACGCGGTGCTTGGCTCTACAACGCTGAGTGCCACCTTAAATGCGATGGAGCAAACTGGTGTGATGAAGACGCTCGCCGAGCCAACGCTCACGGCAGTTTCTGGCGAGAAAGCGACGTTTAAGGCGGGCGGTACCTACAATAATATCAATGGGCAATCGGTTGATGCGACCACACAGCAGGTCACTTATAATGTGAAAGAAATTGACTATGGCATTGGTCTGGAATTTTTGCCGACGGTTCTTTCACCAGGTCGCATCAGCTTGAAGGTTCGCACATCTGTTTCCGAGCCTACTACTGAGGGATCTGTTTCTCTGAGGGCCGGCCAAGATACCCAAGCCACCAACATCATCTCAATTCGCAAGCGTCTGGCCGACACAACAGTGGAGCTACCATCCGGTGGCTCCATGATGATTGCCGGTTTGGTTCGCGATGATATGCGCCAAGCTGTGAGCGGTATGCCTGGCTTAAAAGACTTGCCTATTTTAGGCACACTATTCCGTAGCCGCGACTTCATTCGCAACGAATCCGAGCTCGTTATCATTGTAACACCCTATCTCGTGCGTCCCGTTGCCCGCAACAAGCTGGCCAAGCCTGATGACAATTTTGAGGCAGCCTCTGATGGCGCTGGCAATCTGCTGGGCCGCCTCAACCGTGTTTACGGCACGATGCAAACAAACCTTCCGCAAGGCCGTTACCACGGCGTTGTTGGCTTCATCTACAAGTGACCGGAGAACAGAAATTATGTCCCGCGTATTCGTAAAAAACTCCACTGCCGGTGCGTCACAAGCGTCGAATTCCGCAACAAGCACAACAGGCATTGTCTCGTTGGCAATTCTTGCCTCCGCCATGCTGTTCTTGCCCGGTTGTGCCTCTTGGAAAGATCGCCAACATATTACTGTAGGCTCGATTCCGGATGACTACCGCACAAATCATCCAATTACCTTGTCTGAACAAGAGCAACATTTGGATGTGCTAGTCGGCACCAATGACAAAGCTCTCTCTATGCCCCAGCGCTCGGTCATTCAGGGGTTTGTTGATCAATATAAGACCAATGGCTCCGGGCCAGTTCAAATTATGCTTCCCTCGAGCGGCACGAATGCCGCTGCGGCTCGCCGGGTTCAAGATGATGTTGTGAGCGCCATCAAACGCGGCGGCGTTTCAGGTGGCCAAATCATTACGACGACATATGAGGCAGCCGGACCTGAAAACGCCAGCCCGATCCGTATTTCCTATCGTGCAATGACCGCCGCTACTGACCAGTGTGGTAAGTGGCCGGATGATCTGGGCAACACGTCAGAAAACAAGCATTACGCCGATTTTGGCTGTTCCTACCAAAACAACTTGGCGGCCATGATTGCCAATCCGGCTGATTTGATCGGGCCACGCGCTTCTGGCGAGATTGACGCTACCAAGCGGGGCAAATCAATCAAAAGATGGCAGGACGCAACACCGTCCACTGGTTCCGAAGTTAGTTACTAAGCTCCAATTCGAGGTTAAAAAAATGAGTAATCTGGCCATAGACCGCGAACAGGAGTTTGAACAAGCGGATGATCGCGAAGTTGCTGCTATGCAGGAATTGCGCCCCGTCCCCCGCATTTCGGTTCAGGCTTTTTGCGAAACTGATGCCGTTGCCAAACCTATGGAACGCGTGATGGCGGACCGTCGTATGGCGCGCACTCATATGCGCGTTGAGCGCGGCGGCATTGCTGCGGCTGTGGAATTTTATCATTCCAATCCGACTCCAAATTTGATGATTTTGGAAACATCCTCAGAACCAAATGCAATTCTCAACGAACTATCGGGTCTTGCCGAAGTCTGTGATCCAACGACAAAAGTTGTCGTCATCGGTCACTATAATGACGTGACGCTCTACCGTGATCTTCTTCGCAACGGCATTTCGGAATATATGGTCGCACCAATCTCGCTCGCCGACGTCATCAGCGTTGTTTCAGGCATATTTGTTGGTCCTGATGCAGCACCGATTGGCCGCACGATTGCCGTCATCGGCGCGAAAGGCGGCGTTGGATCTTCGACCATCGCCCACAATCTTGCCTGGTCAATTTCTTCGCTGTTCAAGAACGAGGTCATCATCGCTGATATGGACTTGCCGTTTGGCACAGCCAATATCAACTTTGACCAAGATCCAGCCCAAGGTATCGCCGAAGCTGTTTATGCACCGGAACGGATAGACGAGGTTTATCTTGATCGCTTGTTGGCCCAGTGTTCGGAGCGCCTGTCATTACTTGCAGCGCCATCCACACTTGACCGCACTTATGATTTCGACGCTGACGCATTCGCGCAAATTGTTGAAACCGCTCAGCGCAGTGCGCCGACTGTGGTTTTAGACATGCCCCATGGTTGGAACGGTTGGACACGCACGACACTGGCGAGGGCGGACGAAATTGTAATCGTCGCCACGCCGGAGCTTGCAAATCTGCGCAATACAAAAAACATCTTGGACACACTGCGCAAGATGCGCCCCAATGATTTTTCACCGCGATTGGTGCTTAATCAAGTTGGCGTTCTAAAGCGCCCAGAAATTACAACCACAGATTTCTGTGACCCATTGGGGATTGAACCAATGGCGATTATTCCTTTTGACGCGCAGTTCTTTGGTAATGCCGCCAATAACGGGCGGATGTTGGCTGAAGCTGATGCGAACCATGCCACTGTCAAGCTCATCAGCGAGATGGCGCATATCGTAACTGGCCGCAGCGAAGTGAAAGCTAAGAAAAAACCAGGACTACAATCAATCTTGGCCAAGTTGCGTTCGAAGAAAGCATAATCAGGCGACAATCCGTCAACTGACAGATACCGGGTGAAAATATGTTTGGTAAAAGAGGCAATGATGGCGCATCGCGCCCGGCGGCGGAAGTAAAACCACTTGCTGCACAGCCTGCGAATTCGGCAGCGAAAGCACCTGCGCCGCAAGCTGGCGGCTTAGCGCCAGGCAAGCCAGCAGAGGCAAAGCCTCAGCGCGAGCGCACCGAAGATTATTACGACACCAAATCTCAGGTATTCTCCGCTCTTATTGATACCATCGACTTATCGCAGTTGGCTAAGCTCGATGCTGATTCTGCACGCGAGGAAATTCGCGATATCGTCAATGATATTATTGCGATTAAGAACTTCGCGATGGGCATCGCCGAGCAGGAAGAGTTGCTCGAAGATATCTGCAATGACGTCTTGGGTTATGGTCCGCTAGAGCCTTTGTTAGCGCGTGATGATATCGCCGATATTATGGTCAATGGAGCGCGCAGCACCTATATCGAAGTCAATGGTAAAATGCAGGAAACCAATGTGCGTTTCCGTGACAACCAACAGCTTCTTAATATTTGCCAGCGCATCGTGAGCCAAGTTGGCCGCCGCGTCGATGAATCAAGCCCAATCTGCGACGCCCGTCTTCCTGATGGATCTCGTGTGAACGTTATCGCGCCGCCACTAGCGATTGACGGCTGCGCACTGACAATTCGTAAGTTCAAAAAGGATAAGCTGAAACTAGATCAGCTCGTCAAATTCGGCGCAATTTCACCGGAAGGCGCAGTTGTTCTACAAATCATCGGCCGCGTTCGCTGCAATATCATTATTTCCGGCGGTACTGGTTCGGGTAAGACAACGCTTCTCAACTGTTTGACGGGGTATATCGATCCGGAAGAGCGCATCATCACTTGCGAAGATACAGCCGAACTTCAGCTGCAACAGCCGCATGTTGTGCGCCTTGAAACACGCCCGCCAAATTTGGAAGGCGAAGGCCAGATCACCATGACGGATTTGGTTAAGAACTGTCTGCGTATGCGCCCTGAACGCATCATCGTCGGTGAAGTGCGCGGACCTGAAGTATTCGATTTGCTTCAGGCCATGAACACCGGTCACGATGGTTCAATGGGAACCATCCACTCTAACTCACCTCGTG
>JANPBE010000754.1:0-9050 GCA_031430295.1 Phyllobacterium sp. | reverse complement strand
AAAATGCAAGCGCACAGCCAGAGGCTGCCAAAGCAGAAAGACCGCCGATAACAATGTTTGTCGCAATTGAGTCAGCACCAGCTTCTGAGCCAAGCCCGATGGCGAATGCCCAGATGCCCAGACTCCCGCCGCCAAAAGCTGACGCGAGCACCGTTGTGGCTTTGAACAATCTATCGCGTCCCAGCTTTGTAATCTTACCCATTTTGTTCCCTCTGCTACACCATTCTAGGGGATAACAATTAAGGGCGATTTTCAAGAAAACATTGTATTTTAGGCAACCTTAGCAATATCAAGCTCACTGCCGTAGACGGCGGCGCCTCTGTGCTGATTGAGGTTTTTGACAGGTATCGCCTGCACCAGCCGCGCGTGTTGGAGCGCCTGTGGTCTGCCGTACAAGAAACCTTGAATGACCGTGCAACCTGCTGCACGGAGCAAAACCTCTTGATTTTCAGTCTCAACACCTTCTGCCACCGCAGTTGCCCCTAGCGCACGTGCCAATGCAATAATTGCAGAGACAATTTGTGCCATGTGCATATCTTTTTCGATACGATCAATAAACGACTTGTCAATTTTGAGTTTTTTGAAGGGCAAATCCGCGAGATAGCCCAAGTTTGAGTAACCCGTACCAAAATCATCAATCGCTATGGAAACGCCCAATGCTGCAAGGTTATTGAAAACTTCGGCTGCCCGTGTCCTGTCTTCGATCAAAGTAGACTCGGTAACCTCTAGCTCCAACCGGTGCGGCGCCAATCCTGTTTTTTGCAGTGCCGCGGCGACGATTTTGACAATATCCCCGTTCAGGAACTGTACTGGTGAAATATTGACGGCAATTGGCACTTCGCTGTCAAACTCAGTGGCATCGCGGCACGCTTGCAAGATTGCCCATCTACCAAGCATGTTTATGAAACCGTTTTCTTCGGCAATGCTGATAAAGTCCAGTGGTGGAATATAGCCGCGTTGTGGATGTTTCCAGCGCAAAAGTGCCTCAAAACCACGGATTGTGCCGTCAAGAATATTATATTGTGGCTGGTAGTGCAGACTGAATTCGCCGCGCTTCAGTGCCTCGCGCATCTCCACTTCCACCCAGCCGCGGAAATCTTCGCGCACACTCATGTCGTTTGAATAAACTGTCCAGCAACCGCGCCCGGAAAGCCGTGTCTGCTTGAGTGCCATGTGCGCGCCGCGCACCGTTTCAGCAACAGTGTTACCGCGAGTAATTTCAACAATACCCAAGCTGCATGTGACGGCAGCAACGATACCACCCACCATGTAGGTTCCAGAAAGCACCTCGATAAGATGATCTGAAACCGCTTCAATTTCATCTGAGTTCTCGCGTGTTTCCAATATGAGGCCGAATTCGCCGCCGCCAAAACGACCGACCTGACCGATAGTGCCTGCCAATTTTTCAATGCGGTTACCAACCTGACGGATCAAATCATCGCCAGCGCTGAACCCGTGGATATCGTTAAAATCCTTGAACCGATCAATTTCAACGTCGAGCAGAAATACGCGGCGCTTATCATTTTTCGGGCTGGATAACTGCTTCTCAACCAGTTCAATCAGCCCTGACTTGGAGAACAAGTCAGTAAGCGGATCAATCATCGCTGTCTTTTTGATGTACGATTCGTTTTCATCAATTCCAGAGAAAAATGCCACAGATGCGGTACTTGCGCAGAGAGCCGACAAGCCAGCTACCATGCCACCAATCGTCGAGATTGGCATTTGTTGCACCGCAGACAGTGTTCCAGCCAAATCCAGCGCCCAAAGCCCAAGCATGCCGCCGCCAAAGCCGCTGGCTGCGATCGTCAAAGCCCTATGGCTTTTCTTTATTCGTGAATACATTGCCAATCAATCCGCCCCGATTTGGAACAACTATGGTCGGCATTTGTTAATCCTGCCTTATTGTGCGGCTCACGACCTATGCGCGCCGACAATAAACAGAAAAAATGGTTAGCAAATTTCTAATTTAAAGCGAATCGAAGCGCTTAAGTTCATCCAAAGTCGGCATCGACATATTGCTATAGCCGGAATCCACATAATGTATTTCGCCGGTAACACCGCTGGACAAATCTGATAGAAGATAGAGCGCAGAACGGCCTACGTCCTCAATCGAAACCGTGCGCCGCAAAGGCGCGTTGCGAGATTGATAATTGAGCATAGCCCGTGCATCACTAATGCCAGCACCTGCAAGCGTGCGGATTGGGCCTGCTGAAATGGCATTTACACGGATATTGTCTGGACCAAAATCGGCAGCCAAATAACGTACCATCGCCTCAAGTGCAGCCTTGGCAACACCCATCACATTGTAATTCGGCATAACGCGTGTGGAGCCACCATAAGTCAGGGTCAGCAGTGAACCACCATTTTTCATCAGGCGACCTGCGCGCTGTGCAACTTCAGTAAATGAATAGGCCGAAATCACCATCGTACGGGTAAAATTGTCGCGTGTGGTGTTATCCACATAGCGGCCTTTGAGTTCGTTCTTGTCAGAAAACCCGATGGCGTGGACCACGAAATCCAGCCCGCCCCAGCGCTTCTCAATGGCATCAAAAACACCGTCAACGGAGGCAATATCTTCAACGTCGCAAGGGATGAGAAAGTCTGAATTAACTTCGGCAGCCAGCGGCGCTACGCGCTTCCCAAATGCATCACCTTGATAAGTAAATGCCAGTTCCGCGCCGTGTGCAGCGAGTTCTTTTGCAATTCCCCAGGCGATCGAATGGTCGTTTGCAACGCCCATAATCAGCCCGCGCTTGCCAGCCATAATTCCAGCCATAAGCCTAACTCCTCATTCAGGATTTATCGATCAAGACGCTGGAACACCAACGTCGCATTTGTCCCGCCAAACCCGAATGAGTTAGAAAGTACAGTGTCTAATTTCGCATTATCAATACGCTTGCGAACGATTGGCAAATCCGCAAAATCTGGATCAATTTCGTCAATATGCGCGCTTTCGCAGATGAAATTATTGTTCATCATCAACATCGAATAGATAGCTTCCTGCACGCCGGTGGCGCCAAGCGAGTGACCAGTAAGTGATTTTGTCGCTGAAATATGCGGAACGTTCGCACCAAACACCTCGCGAATGGCGACAATTTCTTGGCGGTCGCCCACCGGCGTCGAGGTCGCGTGCGGATTGATATAGCCAACAGTGCCTTTGACGGTGGCCATCGCCATTTTCATACAGCGTGCCGCTCCTTCGCCGGATGGGGCTACCATATCATAACCATCAGATGTTGCGCCGTAGCCGGTGATTTCGCCATATATTTTAGCGCCGCGCGCCTTGGCGATTTCCAGTTCCTCAAGAACCAAAACGCCGGCGCCACCGGCGATAACGAAGCCATCGCGATTTTTATCATAGGCACGGGAAGCTACGTTTGGGCGATCATTAAAGTCAGATGACATCGCGCCCATGGCGTCGAACAAAACTGAAAGTGTCCAGTCTAAATCTTCACAGCCACCAGCAAACACGCGGTCTTGCTTGCCCCACTGGATCATCTCGTAGGCGTTGCCGATACAATGATTAGACGTCGCGCAGGCGGAGGAAATTGAATAGTTCACGCCCTTAATCTTGAAATTGGTAGCCAGCGTGGCCGAAGCAGTGGATGACATCGCCTTTGGTACAGCAAATGGACCAACGCGCTTTGGTCCTTTTTCGCGGGTGATATCTGCCGACTCGACGATTGTCTTGGTCGAAGGGCCGCCGGAACCCATAATGATGCCGGTGCGCTCATTGGAAATTTCATGCGGCTCAAGGCCCGCGTCCAAAATGGCTTGGTCCATTGCGACATGGTTCCACGCAGTGCCACGACCGTGAAACCTCATGGCGCGACGGTCTACCAATGTTTCGGGATCAAGCGTCGGCGCGCCCTGAACCTGGCAGCGGAAACCAAGCCGGATGTGGTCTTCCGCCCGTGAAATTCCGGACTTGCCCTGCTGAAGCGAGGCCAGAACCTCCGCAATATCATTTCCAATTGAGGAAACGATACCCATACCAGTTACCACAACACGTCTCATGGCATATTCCTTTCAGTCAGTCTCTAACTTATGAGGCTGCGGCGGAGCTGACTTTCGACAGTCCAACTTTCAAATCTAAGGCAGTGTAAATCTGCTCACCATCAGCTTTAACCCAGCCGTCGGCAATGCCAAGCACCAAACGCCCGCGCATGACGCGCTTGAAGTCGATACCATATTCGACCAACTTTGTCTTTGGTGTGACCATTCCTTTGAACTTCACTTCGCCTGTAGAAAGCGCCATGCCGTAACCTGGTTCGCCCAACCAACCAAGATAAAAACCGGTCAATTGCCACATGGCATCGAGGCCGAGACAGCCGGGCATAATCGGATTACCGATGAAATGGCAGGGAAAGAACCATAGATCCGGCTTAATATCGAGTTCGGCACGGATATAGCCCTTGTCAAAAGCGCCGCCAGTTTCGGAAACACCCGTAATACGGTCAAACATCAGCATAGGCGGGGCGGGAAGCTGAGCATTGCCGGGGCCAAACATTTCACCACGTCCACATGTTAGTAGTTCTTCGTAGTCGTAGCTCGATTTTTGCGTTGCCATTCTTCTGTCTTGCCCCTGAATATGCTTACATTGGGTAATCGCTTCCAAGTCCACTAACACAGACAATCTAGCTGTAAAACCATTCTGCATCGGTTTCCACGGCCTTTGTCTGAAATTCTTATCAAGTTGGGCTAACAACATGTGATATTTCACAACATTGCATCATTCCTCTTGAGCCTATATATGCTTAGGTGAATTTGGCTGGCTCAAGGAAAATTGCAGTGCGCGGTGTTACGCCTCTATCAATCGAAGATCGCTTGCGTGTTGTAGGTTTGCGTCCGACGCGTCAACGCCGTGACCTAGCAAACTTGATCTTTCGTCACGGAGACCGGCATTTCACTGCCGAGAGCTTGCAAGGCGAGGCTAGCGCGGCATGCATCCCTGTTTCGTTAGCAACCATTTACAATAATTTGCACCAGTTCACTGAGGCAGGTTTATTGCGCACCCTTTCAATGGATGGTTCTAAGACTTGGTTTGATACCAATGTTTCCAATCATCATCATTTTTTGGTCGAAGGCGACAACGAAGTGATGGATATTCCTGACGGTGCGATGACCGTGAGCAATATTCCAGTTGCGCCTGAGGGATATGAAATCGCCCATGTCGATGTGATTGTGCGTTTACGGCGCAAAACCAGCGCCTGAGGGCTTACCCTAATTATCAAACACTTCGCCTGGATAGGCGCCCCAAATATCTGTCTGGCGCACAAATCCATCATGGCCGCTAGCCTCAAACTTGCACCATGATCCGTCACAGGCCGTAACCTTGCCGAGTACGCCGGATTCGAGACGCGCTGTTACAATAGATTTATCGTCCGCAGCATCAAAAAGTGAGATAGGATCAGCTGATACATCTTTGCCCCAAGGAGCGGCAATGCCACCGCGCTTACCGGACAATAGAGTCTGCAACACCCAGCCTTCTGTGCCTTCCGAATCGCGGATGCGGCGCCAATTGTCATATTCCTGTACGATTTCCACTGGCAGGCCCGGCTTTAAGTAAAGCCATTGCACGGCATAGTCACGGCCCGGTCCGACCCGGAGATTAATGCGGTTTGATTTAAGTGAAACAAAGCGAGGCAGCGGCAGCCCGCTTGGACCCATAACAGCTGCTTGCGCTTCTCCGGCTTGCGCTGAGGAAACACTGAATATTGATGCTAAAATCGCGCAGCAAACGCCAGCGCGCAACAGGGACTGAACTCGGAACATGGCAATCTCTCGTAACGCTACATAGGCCGGGACAGACAAAACTTTTGGCCTTGTGTTTTCTTTTGAGTTTGGGCTTCCTACTTGCTAGAGAGTGAAAACCGAAACACGAGTGTAGCTTCGCGCGTTTTGGTTAAAGAGGTCTCAACGAGATCGTTAAAAAGAGCAAAAAATGACGTTGAAGAAAAAGCCGCTCGTTATCATAACCCGCAAACTGCCGGACCCGGTGGAAACACGGATGTTTGAGCTGTTTGACGCCCGGTTAAATGACGACGATGTCCCGATGGACAATGCCGCGCTGGCCGCCGCCATGGCGTCTGCTGATGTGCTCGTGCCAACCGTCACTGACAAAATCACAGCCGAACTGATTGAAAATGCTGGACCAAATCTAAAGCTCATCGCCAATTTTGGCAACGGTGTTGATAATATTGACGTGGCTGCCGCGGCCAAAAAAGGTATCATTGTTACCAATACACCGAACGTTCTGAGCGAGGATACCGCGGATATGACCATGGCGCTGATATTAGCAGTGCCGCGCCGCTTGACCGAAGGCGCTAATGTTTTGCGTGGTGGGGGCAAATGGACCGGCTGGTCGCCCACATGGATGCTCGGTAGTCGTATACGTGGCAAACGCTTGGGCATTGTCGGCATGGGCCGCGTCGGCACGGCTGTTGCAAGACGCGCCAAGGCTTTCGGGCTATCCATCCACTATCACAATCGCCAGCGTATCGATGAAAAAACCGAAACTGAATTAGAGGCGACATATTGGGAGAGCCTCGACCAGATGTTGGCGCGGATGGATATTATCTCGGTCAATTGCCCATCAACGCCGGGTACATTCCATCTTTTGTCTGCGCGGCGATTAGCGCTAATGCAGCCTTCTGCTTACATAGTAAATACAGCGCGCGGCGATATTATTGACGAGGCTGCGCTGATTAAAATGATAAGCGATGGCAAGCTGGCCGGAGCCGGATTGGATGTGTTTGAACACGAGCCTGCTATCAATCCGAAATTGTTAAAGCTTGCTGACAAAGGTAAAATCACCCTGTTGCCACATCTGGGTTCGGCCACAATGGAAGCGCGCATTGATATGGGCGAAAAAGTCATCATCAATATCAAGACAATGTTCGATGGCCACCGCCCGCCTGACAGAGTGTTGCCGGTACGGTCAGTTTAGCTCAGCTTTTCAAAGAGTAGCCTGCCGAATTTCAAACCTCTGCCGTTATCGCGCTCATCTTGCGATGCCCGATCATTGAAATCCTTGGGGAAGCCGGGTGTGTGGTCCTGCCTTCTAAAGATTTTAATGTGTGACATCGCCACACACCCGGTTCAGTGTTCTTGCGCTGACCCTGTCACTCCCGAAAGCCTTCCACCCAGCATAAGGGCAGTCATGCATATCGCGAGCCGGGCCGGATGCGCCTTTGCTTGGGGGTTCAACACCCAGCGGATTTCCAATCCGCCAGCAAAGCACCGGCCGTTGCCACAGACACTTGGATCATGAATTCCGTGTCCCCGTTGCAACGAGCGAGGGCATTATGCGCCCGAAGTCGGGCGTGTGGATAAAAGCAGGATAAATAATTTGTAAATCGCGCGATTCTTAGCCTTCCCCCTTGCGGGGAAGGTGTCCGCGTAGCGGACGGATGGGGGTGATGACGGCATCAGGCATCTTGCAAAATATAGCAATATCAGCGCCTTAACCTGCGACAGTGTACCTTCACCACCACCCCCATCCGACCGCTAACGCGGCCACCTTCCCCGCAAGGGGGAAGGCTGGGAGCCAGGAAATTTCATGGATAAAGACGCTAAATGTTGCCTGATTTATGAGATCGCAGACCTATCGCGGCTGTCATCATTTGCTTGTGGCGCTATCCGCAGCGGCCAAATCAGGCTTGTTCATGCCAAAGCGCACATGGGCCCAACCGCGCTCATGAAAATAGTAAAGTAAGATTTTGGTGATGACTTCGGTGGAGGCAATGGAACCAGCTATTTTCCAACTACCGGTAAATATATACCCAAGGATGGCCGTATCAATCGACCCTAAAACTCGCCAGCTAACGGCTTTGGCAATCGAACGGGTAGGGCTGGAAAATGCGTCTTTTGTAATTACGTCAGTCATATTTTACCTTTGCGCAAACCCGGATAGCCAATGAAGCTTTATGTAGTCGATAGCGACACAATAAGAAAATTGGTTCTAACGTTTCCATCAAACAAGCAAAACTGTTTCAAAAGACATTAAGGGCGGCATCGCTGCCGCCCTTAAATTGTTTGGTGATGAGGTAGTTGGACTTCTTAGAAGTCCATACCGCCGCCCATCCCACCCATGCCGCCGCCGCCCATGCCGCCGCCCATTGCGCCGGAGTCCTTCTTCGGAGCATCAGCAATCATGGCTTCGGTGGTGACGAGGAGACCGGCAACTGACGCTGCATCCTGCAAAGCTGTACGAACAACTTTCACCGGATCAACGATACCAAGTGCTACCATGTCGCCATATTCGCCAGTTTGAGCATTGTAGCCGAAGTTAACCGACTTGTTTTCAAGGATCTTACCGATAACGATGGATGCTTCCGCACCAGCGTTTGTGGCGATCTGACGAGCAGGAGACTGCAATGCACGACGAACGATGTTGATACCAGCATTCTGGTCATCATTTTCGCCAACTGCCTTGATAGCAACGGAAGAGCGCAGCAATGCACAGCCGCCGCCTGGTACGATACCTTCTTCAACGGCAGCGCGTGTGGCGTTCAAAGCATCGTCAACACGATCCTTCTTTTCCTTCACTTCAACTTCAGTTGCGCCGCCAACACGGATAACTGCAACACCGCCAGCCAGTTTAGCCAAACGCTCTTGTAGCTTTTCACGATCGTAATCAGATGTTGTTTCTTCGATCTGACCCTTGATCTGCGCAACGCGGCCCTGAATTTCAGCCTTCTTGCCAGCACCGTCAACGATGGTGGTGTTTTCCTTGGTGATGGAAATCTTCTTGGCACGGCCAAGCATCGCCAGTGTCACTGATTCCAGCTTGATGCCGATATCTTCGGAAATAACCTGACCACCGGTGAGGATGGCGATGTCTTCCAACATTGCCTTACGGCGATCACCGAAACCAGGAGCCTTAACGGCAGCAATCTTGAGGCCGCCGCGCAGCTTGTTTACAACGAGAGTTGCAAGTGCTTCACCTTCAACATCTTCGGAGATGATGACGAGTGGCTTTTGTGTCTGAACAACAGCTTCGAGGATTGGCAACATAGCCTGAAGGTTCGACAGCTTCTTTTCGTGAA